>JANWIK010000018.1 GCA_025449955.1 Gemmatimonadaceae bacterium | reverse complement strand
GACGCCGCGTTCGCCTATGTTTCCCGGACCGTCACGGAGGTTACCGCGTGTACGAAGGCCTGATGGTTAGCGTGTCCGGCGTGCGGGGGCGCGTTGGTGAGGCGCTCACGCCGGAAGTCGTCACGCGCTTCGCAGCCGGCTTCGGCGCGTGGGCACATCGCAGGTGGTCGGACGGGCCGCGTTCTGGCGAACCGTGTCGCGTGGTGGTCGGACGCGACTCGCGCGTGTCAGGACCGATGTTTCATCGTGCGACGCTCGCGGCGCTTCAGTCGGTCGGTTGCGACGTGATCGACGTCGGACTCGTGCCAACGCCATCGATTCAACTCGCGGTGGAACATCATCACGCCGCGGGCGGCTTGGCGATCACGGCGAGTCACAATCCGATCGAGTGGAACGCGCTCAAGTTCATCGGGCCGAGCGGGCTGTTTTTGGATGGGGCCGAAGGCACCGAGATGCGCGGCGTCGTCGAGAGTGCATTTCCGCGTGCGACGTGGGATGCATTGGGACACGTAGAGACTGATGAGCAGGCGATCGAGCGGCATCTCGCCGCGGTGCTCGCGCTGCCGTTCGTGAAAGTGGATGCGATTCGTCGCCGGGAATTCCGCGTCGCGCTCGACTGCGCGCACGGTGCAGGAGGCGTGATCATCCCCGAATTGTTGAAGCGCCTCGGATGCGAGGTACACGCGATCAATCTCGAGACGGACGGACGCTTCACGAGGTCGCCTGAGCCCGTCGCCGCAAACCTCGGCGATCTGGAACGCCTCGTGCTGGAGTCCAGAGCCGAAGTTGGCTTGGCGACCGATCCCGACGTCGATCGGCTGGCGTTGGTGTCGGATGAGGGCACGGCGATTGGAGAAGATTGGACGTTGGCGCTCGCGGCCCGCCTTGTGCTCAGGTACCGAAGCGGACCTGTCGTCGCGAACCTATCGACCAGTCGGATCGTCGATGACGTGGCAAAGGAAGCCGGCGCGCAGGTGATACGAGCGCCTGTTGGCGAGGTCAACGTAGCGGTGCGGATGCGGAAGGAAGGGGCCTCGATTGGAGGCGAGGGCAACGGCGGCGTCATTCTCTCGGAAGTGCACCTGGGACGGGACGCTCCGGTGGGTGTAGCACTGCTGCTGCAAATGTTGCTAGAGGACAACGTGCCGCTCTCAGCCATAGTGGCCCGGTACCCTCGATACGTGATCGTGAAGGACAAGCTGGATCGGCCGAACGCTCCCCTCGATGCGGTGTATGATGCGCTGCGACAGGGATTTAGGGACGCCGAGGCGGATACGCAGGACGGACTCCGGTTGTCGTGGCTGGACCGATGGGTGCATGTCCGGCCGTCGGGTACGGAGCCGATTGTACGGGTGATTGCTGAAGCGCCGAACGCGGCTGCAGCGCGCGAGCTGGTCTCGCGGTCGCGTGTTCCGCTGGACGCGTTGGGACGATGACTAACCGAGGCTCAACCACATGTGCGGAATTGTTGGATATGTAGGACCGCGACTCGCGTCGCCGTTGCTGCTCGAGGGACTCAAGCGGCTCGAGTATCGGGGCTACGATTCGGCCGGTGTGGCCATCATGAATGGGAAGGGCGTCGAGACGAGGAAGGCGCCGGGAAAGATTTCGGAGCTCGAGACGCTCGTTGCGGCCGCGCCGGTGAACGGCACCCTCGGCATCGCCCACACACGATGGGCTACGCACGGAGCGCCGAATTTCTGCAATGCCCATCCGCACGTCTCCTGTAACAACGAAATCGCGGTCGTCCACAACGGCATCATCGAAAACGGGTCTGCGCTCCGACAGGCGCTGGAAGACGTCGGGCACACGTTCCGCTCCGAGACCGATACCGAGGTCCTCGCGCACCTGATCGAAGAGTTCTTCGACGGGAATCTCGAGGAAGCGGTGCTCGAGGCGCTGCGCAAGGTGGAAGGCACGTACGGCATCGCCGTCGTGTCGAGCCGCGATCCGAACAAGATCGTCGCAGCGCGCAAAGGCAGCCCGCTGCTCGTGGGGTTGGGCGAAGGCGAATACTTCGTCGCCAGCGACGTGTCGGCGATTCTCGCCCACACGCGCCAGGTCATCTACCTGGATGACGGCGACCTCGCGGTGTTGGAGCGCGACGGCTACCGCATCATCGACATGCAGGCGATGCCGATGACGCGCACCGTGAACAGCATCGACTGGGATCTCGACATGATCGAGCGGGGCGGGTTCCCGCACTTCATGCTCAAGGAGATCTTCGAGCAGCCGACGACGGTCGAGAACACCATGCGCGGGCGCTTGCTGGCCGAAGATGGCACGGCCAAGTTAGGCGGCCTCAACCTGACCAACGAAGAGCTCCTCGAGTTCGACAACATCGTGATCACCGCGTGCGGCACGAGCTGGCATTCGGCGCTGATCGGCGAGTTCATGATCGAGGAGCTGGCGCGCATTCCGGTCGAGGTCGAGTACGCCTCGGAGTTCCGGTACCGCAATCCGGTGATCGGGCCGCGGACGCTGTGCATCGTGATCTCGCAGTCGGGCGAGACGGCCGACACGCTGGCCGCGATGCGCGAGGCCCAGAAGCTGGGCGCCCGTGCGTTAGGCATCGTGAACGTAGTCGGCTCGACCATCGCGCGCGAGTCGGACGGCGGCATCTACATCCACGCCGGGCCGGAGATCGGCGTCGCGTCCACCAAGGCGTTCACGAGCCAGGTGATGGCGCTGGCGCTCTTCACGCTGCGCCTGGCGCGCCTGCGTGGGCTGCCGGCGGCAGACGGCCGTCGAGTCGTCGAAGCGCTCCAGGCATTACCGGCGCAGATCAAAGATGTGCTCGACCGCGCCGACGAGATCGAGAGCATCGCCGAAGAGTTCAAGGACGCCGCCAATTTCCTGTACCTGGGCCGCGGCTACAACTTCCCGGCGGCGCTCGAGGGCGCGCTCAAGCTCAAGGAGATCAGCTACATTCACGCGGAAGGCTATCCGGCCGCGGAGATGAAGCACGGACCCATTGCGCTCATCGACGAGAACATGCCGGTGGTGTTCATCGCGCCGCACGACTCGGTGTTCGAGAAGATCGTGTCGAACATTCAGGAAGTGAAAGCACGTGGCGGGCGCGTGATCGCGCTAACGAGCCGCTCCGAGCAGTCCCTGGCGGGCAAGATCGACTACGAGATCCGCGTGCCGGAGACGATCGACATGTTCACGCCGATCCTGGCGGCGGTGCCGCTCCAGTTGCTGGCGTACTACATCGCCGTGAAGCGCGGGTCGAACGTGGATCAGCCGCGGAACCTCGCCAAGTCAGTGACGGTCGAGTAACTGAAACGTGCGTGGGGGCCGGCCTGGCGCTCACGCACCCATCGAGGATTCGCCCCACATGCACTATGTCGTCACCGGAGGCGCGGGCTTCATCGGCTCGCACCTCGTGGAGCATCTCGTGACCGCGCCCGGCGGCCACAAGATCACGGTGCTCGACAATTTCTCCACCGGCAAGCGAGAGAATCTCGCGCCGTGGCTCGATCGCATTCGCGTCGTCGAGGGTTCGGTGGCCGATCCGAGCGCGTGCCGCGAGGCGATCGCGGGCGCTGACTTCGTCCTCCATCAGGCCGCGCTGCCGTCGGTGCCGCGCTCGTTGCGCGATCCCTTCGCGTCGCACGAGGCGAACACCACCGGCACGCTCAACGTCTTGATCGCGGCGCGGGACGCGCGGGTGAAGCGCGTAGTGTACGCCGCGTCGTCGTCGGCCTACGGAAACACCGCCGAGCTCCCCAAGCGCGAGGACATGCTCCCGCGTCCCTTGTCGCCGTACGCGGCGGCCAAGTATGCGGGCGAGCAATACTGCCGCGCGTTCAACGCCTCGTTCGGTTTGGGCACGATCGCGCTGCGCTATTTCAACGTGTTCGGTCCGCGACAGGACCCCACGTCGCAGTATGCCGCGGTGATTCCCAAGTTCATCGTGTGCGCCGAGAGCGGTGAAGCGCCCACGATTTTCGGCGACGGCGAGCAGACGCGCGACTTCACCTACGTGGCGAACGTGGTGCGCGCCAACATGCTGGCCTGCGAAGCGCCGGCGGCAGCGTTAGGCGAGCCCTACAATGTGGGCTGCGGCGAGCGCGTGAGCGTGAACATGCTCTGGCGCCGCATCCGCGAGATGTTGGGCGCGTCTGTGGAGGCGCAGTACGAGCCGGCGCGAACCGGCGACGTGCGCGACTCCCTCGCCTCACTCGACCGCATCCACAGCATGCTCGGCTATACGCCGGCGGTGGCGCTCGACGAGGGACTCCGCGAGACGGTCCGGGTGCTGACGGGCCGGACGCCGGTCGCGTCGGGATCCGCTGCCGCGGCGCGGCGCTAACCACGACGCGAGCGCGCGGTCCGTGCGCGTGCTGCTCCAGCGCGTCTCTCGCGCTCAGGTCCGCATCGACGGTCGTGTCGCCGGCAGCATTGGCGCCGGCTTCTGCCTCCTGGTAGGCTTCACGCACGGCGACACCGACGAGCAAGTCACCTGGATGGCCGACAAGGTGATCGGATTGCGCCTGTTCGCGGACCAAGACGGCAAAATGAATCGTGCGTTGTCGGAAGTGGATGGAGGCGCGCTTCTCGTGGTGTCGCAGTTCACGTTGTACGGCGATGCCCGTAAAGGGCGGCGGCCGAGTTTCGTGGAGGCGGCGCGTCCCGACGTGGCGGTGCCGCTGTACGAACGCTTCGTGGCCCAGCTGCGTGCGTCCGGCGTACGGGTTGAGACGGGGGAGTTCGGCGCCGTGATGGAGGTGGATCTCGTGAACGACGGTCCGGTCACGCTGTGGCTGGAGCGATGACGCTCACGGTCGTGTTGGCGTCGGCATCGCCGCGGCGCCACGAGTTGTTAGGCATGATCGGCATCGCGCACGAGGTGGACCCGGCGGACATCGACGAGTCGGTGCGTGCCGGCGAGCCGCCCACCGCATACGCACACCGGGTGGCGCGGGAGAAAGCGCTCGCGGTGTCCGCGCGGCGCCCCCAAGCGTTAGTCATCGCGGCAGACACGACCGTGGTCGTGGACGACCGCATCTTCGGCAAGCCGGCGGACCGTGATGACGCATGCCGTATGCTGCGCGCATTGAGCGGGCGGTCGCACGTGGTGCACACCGCCGTGGCGGTGGCGCGGGACGGCGGGCGGCAGTTGGAGTCGGGCGTCGAGTCGACCGGAGTCACGTTCCGCGCGTTGGGCGATGACGAGATCGCGGCGTACGTCGCGACGGGCGAGCCCATGGACAAGGCGGGCGCGTACGGCATCCAGGGGTATGGGGCGACGATCGTGGAGCGGGTGGATGGCGACTACTTCGCGGTGATGGGGCTCGCGTTGCGGCGGCTGGTGGTGCTGCTCGACGCCGTGGGCGTGCGTTACGAGTTTCGCGCGCTCGAGGCGTCGCCGGCGTGACCGCGCCCATCGACGCCACCTTCGACCCTCCGTTAGGCGTGTGCCCCTTGTGCGGGTCGCCGGACGTGCGGTCGTTCGACATCGACTATCGCGGCACGCACATCTCGCGGTGCCACGTGTGTCGCGTGCGGTTCATGAATCCGCAGTATACCGACGCCTACCTGGCGGCGTATTACGCCGGCTACATCCCCGAAGGGCCGCGCACGCCGGAAGCGCGCGCATTCCGCCTGGCGCAGAAAACGGCGAACATCGAGTTGCTGGAACGCTACATGGCGCCGGGGCGGTTGTTCTCGGTGGGATCGGGCGACGGCGTCGAGCTCACCGTGGCCAAGTCGCGCGGCTGGACGGTCGAAGGATACGACGTGGACGAGGCCACGACGCGCCGCGTGGCGCAACAAGTGGGCGCGCGCATCCACACGGGCGATCTGTTCTCGCTGCCGCTCGAGACCGCGTCATTCGACTGCGTGTACCTCGACCAGGTGCTCGAGCATCCCAAGCAGCCCGCGCGCTACCTGGAGTTGGCGCGGCGCCTCATCACGCCGGGCGGGATTCTGTATCTCGGCGTGCCCAACATCCAGTCGCTCGCGTCGAGCGGGAAGCAGGTGCTCGGCCGGCTCGGACTGAGCCGGCGCCGCGGGCGGTTTTACGACACGTTCCATCACCTGTTTTACTATGCGCCGTCCACCCTGCCGCGGTTGTTGGAACAGCGATTCGGGTTCCGCGTGGTAACCGTGTTAGGCGATCCCAAGCCGCGGTCGCACCCGACCGTCGCGACCCGCCTGTGGGACCGCGCCATCCGGCACGCGCCGTGGTTGGACTCGACGTTCGTGGTGCTCGCGCGTCCGGTGTGACGCGATACTGTATCGCGGGCTCAGAGTGTGGACGCGTAGGTCGTGCGCCAGCGATCCACGGCGTTTGTTACATCGCGGACCGCGATCCGCGCCATGCGGCCGGGGCGGCGGTCGGTGCAGAGCTGGCCGTTCCGCATCGTCTCGCCGTAGGCGCTCACGATGAGGTCGTGGAAGCGGCGATAGGGGCCGTAGCGCAGCGGATTGGTGTAGCCCAGCAGACTCACGACCGGCTTGCCTAACGCAACCGCCATGTGGAGGGGGCCGGTGTCCAACGAAACGACCAGGGCGGAGGCGTCGAGGATCGCCGTTAGGCGCGGGAGGCCGCTGTCGAGCGCGGACACAGCGCCCGGCGCGCCGGCCAGGATCGCGCGCTCCGTGGCCGCTTCCCGTTCGGTGCGCGCGCCGACGATCACCGGCGCGAGACCGTAGTCGTGGTCCAGCGTGCGGGCGAGCTCCGCCCAACGATCGGGGAGCCAATCCTTGTCGGGCCGGCTCGATCCGACGACGAGCGACACGATCGGCCGGTCGAACCGCGCGGCGAACTGGCGTTGCCACGCGCGCTCGCCGTCGCGCGGTCCCAGATGCCACTCGAGGGGGGCGGCTGGAATGTCCATCGCTGCCAGGAACTCGAGGTACTCGTCTTCAACGTGCTGCCGCGGGTGCGAAGGAAGATGCGCGTTGGTGAAGAGCCAGTTGAGGTCGCGCGCGCGGGCGCGATCGAAGCCCAGGCGAACCGGCGCGCGGGTGAACCTGGTGAGAACTCCCGCCTTGATGTAGTCCTGTAGCACGAGCGTGATGTCGAACTGGCGGGTGCGCAGCGTGCGGCGGGCATCGAGGAAACCGCGCCAGCCGCGCGAGCGCTCGACCACGATGATGTCGTCGACCGACGGGTGGCCGCGCACGAGCGTTGCCGGACCCGGCTGCAACAGCCACGTGATGTGGCGCGTTGGATCGTCACGTTTGAGCGCGTTCACCACCGGCAGCGTGTGGACCACGTCGCCGACGGCGCTCAAGAGGACGATGCACACGCGCCGCCAGGTATGCGGTGCGGCGCAGTCGCGCGGTTCAGTCACCGCGTGAGAGGTGCGAGATCGAACAGTCGTGTCATTGGTACGGAGAGAAATGTTATATTGGCCAGCGTCCCGGGCAACGTGAATGGCGAGACGACCACCGCAGCGCGTACTGCTCATCCAGCTTCGCCGATTGGGCGATGTCGTGCTTTCCACTGCCGTGCTCGAGGACCTGCGGCGCGCGTTTCCGGATGCGCAGCTGGACTACCTCGTGGGGCAGGAGGCCGCGCCGCTCATCGCCGGACATCCGTTGATCCACGAACGCATCGTGTTCGATCCGTCTCGCACGGTGGCGATGTGGCGGGAGATTCGCGCGCGGCGCTACGACTGGGTCGTGGACCTGCAGGGCAGTCTTCGCACGGCGCTCCTCACGCGCGCGTCCGGCGCGCCGGTACGACTCGGCTGGCGAATCGGCGCGTGGCGCATGTTCTATACGGGCGCCCGTTCCCGCGTTGGGCGAAAGGAGTACGTACCGCGCCAGCGCGCGCGTCTGTTGGAGCAGGCGGGCGTCCACCTCGACGAGACCGTGCAGGCAATGCCGCACATTTATTTGTCCGAGGACGAATTGTTGCGCGGCGAGCGCGATGCGCGGAGCGCGGGCGCGGTGCCCGATGGTCGTCGTGTGGGGATGCTCCTCTCGACGCGCGAGCCGGCCAAGGATTGGAGCGCGGACAAGTTCGGCGCCGCCGCGAGCGCCCTCGTGCGCGATGGCGTGTCGGTGCTCATCTTTCAATCGCCGGGTGATGCGTCGTTGGTCGCGCGCGTCCGTGCGCAGGCGCCCGGCGTCGTGGTGCTGCCGGTGATGGATGTGCGGCGCGTGGCCGGTGTGCTCGCGCGGTGCTGCGTGTTCGTCTCGGGCGACACCGGGCCGGCGCACATGGCCGATGCGTTAGGCGTGCCGCGAGTGACGATGTTCGGACCGACGTCGCCGGTGGCATGGACGACCGGCCAACCGACGACGGCGGCACTGCTCGGGCCTAACGCGCGGATCGTGCCGCTCGCCGACCGGGCGAAGCGGCACGCGGCGGGCGAGGATTTCATGGCGGGCATCGAGCCGGAGCAGGTAGTGGCCGCCACGCTGCGACTGCTCCACGATTCACCGTGCCCGAGGATCGGATGAGCGACACCATTGGCGAATTGATTGCCCGCTTGGCGCGGACGAACGTCGAGTTGTGGCACGAGGAGGACAAGGCGCGCTCGAGTGACGACCACGCGGT
>JANWIK010000017.1 GCA_025449955.1 Gemmatimonadaceae bacterium | reverse complement strand
CGCGCTGTCGTGCGGGCTGGTCGAGGTGCGCGGCCGCGTCCACCTGGCGGCGGGCACGCGCTTGCGCGCGATCTATGGATGCGACGTCGCGTCCGAGGAGTATCACTGCAACTACGGCCTCGACCCAGAGCAAGTGGCGCGCTTCGAGGACTCGTCGTTGCGCGTGAGCGCCGTGGATGACGAGGGCGCGCCGCGCGGCATCGAGCTCACCGATCATCCATTCTTCTTGGCGACGCTCTACCAGCCCGAGCGCGCCGCGCTCGCGGGACGCTCGCATCCCGTTGTCGGAGCGTTCGTCGCCGCCGCGGCGGCCGCGTGCGACCGGCGTCGCGGAGTGCAAGCGCGCGCGGGCTGATCGCCACGCGACGCGCGTAAGCACTTCGCGCGCCCCGCACCATCCAATCGGTACACGCGCTCGGCGGACATTCACGTCGCACCGCGAGCGCCCTACCGCCTGGAGGTCCTATGAATCGCCGAATCGCTGGAGTCGCCTTTGCGTTCGCGTCGTTAGGCGCGCTCGTCGCGGCGGCGCCGAGTCCATCCCGCGCGACGCCCTTCGCCGTCGAGGCGTTCAAGTGGCCGCCCTGGTTGTCCGTCGAATGGCCGGTCAATCCGTACGATCGCGCGAACCGCGACGCGTTGCTGCTGGTGCACGCCGCGATGCGCGAGGGCGTGCCCACCACGCACGACATGTCGGGCACCGCGGAAGGCATCGTGAGCGGCCAGCGACGGTCGGTCGCCCTGCACCTCGATGCGACGTCGGAGCCGGGCGTGTTCGCGCTGCGCCGGCAGTGGCCCGCGAACGGCGACTGGGTGCTCCGCATCACGCTCGCCGGATCGACCACAGCGCTCGTGTCGCTCGACCGCACCGGCGGGATCGCATCGGTCGACATACCAATGCAGGTGGGATCCGGCAGCGCGTTCCCGCGTTCCGTCGGCGCGCACGACATCGATTCGGCGCTGGCGGTGCTGGCATCGCGTCCGTGACGTAAGCGATTTGCGTCTGGCGACCATCCAATGGCATGATGGCGCATCACACAGCGGCTCGACACGCGGTCGTGACCTCGCACGGCCGCGTCGTCGCCGGCGCGCGCTACGCGACGAGGATGACGGCGGACTCGCAATCGGCGCCGCGTTCGGCGGCCACGATCGATACGGATGCCGACGCCGTGCGTAAGGCACAGGCGGGCGACGTGGACGCGTTCGGCGCGATGTATCGTGCGCACGCACCCGCCGTGTACACGTTGTGCCGCCGCATGGTGCACTCGGAGCAGGAGGCGCGCGATCTCGTGCAGGACATCTTCGTCCGCGCGTGGGAAAAGCTGGCGACGTTCCGCGGCGAGAGCGCGTTGGGCACCTGGCTGCACCGGTTGGGGGTGAACGTGATTCTCGAGCATCTGCGTGTGTCGCGGCGCGACGCGCTGCGCTTCGTGGACGACGTGGCCGACGACGTGCCGGCGCGCGGCTCGGCGGCCGCGCGCACGGATGCCGCCATCGATGTGGCCGCCGCGCTCGATCGAATGCCTAACGGATCACGGGTGGTGCTGGTGCTGCACGACATCGAAGGCTATTCACACGACGAGATCGCGGCGCTGACCGGCATCGCGCCCGGCACATCGCGCGCGCAGCTCTGGCGCGCGCGTCGTCATCTCGCGAGGATACTCGGCGCATGAGCCATCTCACCGAAGCGGAGCGGCAGGGCCTCGCCGAAGGCAGCATCACCGCGGACCGTGGCGCGGCGCTCGCGGCGCATCTGTCCGGGTGCGCGGAGTGCGCGGCCGACGTCGAGCAACTCCGGTCCATCGTGCAGCGCGTCCATGATCTGCCGGCCCCGGTCGGCGCGTTGGACGGCCTATGGCCCGACATCGGCACGCGCATCGAGGGCGCCAAGGTACGCGCACTCTCGGCGCACGACGTCCGCCCGGTTGCCGGGCGACGCCTGCGCCATGTGGCGTGGCTCGGCGGTGCCGTCGCGGCGGCGGCGTGCATCGCGGCCGGCGTCTATCTTCGGGGCCGTCCGGCGGCCGACGCCGGGCCGGCGCCTAACGGTGCGGCGGCGCTCCAGCCGGCCGTCGATTCCAGCCGGACGAGCCAGGCCGACATCCAACGATTGCTGGACGAGATCCAGATGGAAAAAGCGATGCTGCCGCCGGCGACGGCGGCCGTGGCGGACAGCGACCTCCGCGCCATCGACGCCGCGATCGCCGAGCTGCGAGAGGCGCTGGCGCGCGACCCGAACAATCCGGCCATCCGGCAGCTGCTCGCCGAGTCGTACCGCCAGCAGCAGGACCTGCTCACGCGGCTGCACAATGCGTCGTAACCGAATCGCGGCCCGGCGGCTTGCCGCGTGCCTAACGGTGGCGGCGGCAACGGTGCTCTGGGTCGCGCCGCCGGCCTGCGCGCAGGCGCGAACGCCCCTGCTCCGCGCTCGACACCTCGCGGGCGACGCGCCGGTCAAGGTGTTCTTCCCCTCCGGTGCCATCACCATCCAGGCGTGGGACCGCGATTCGATCGACGTGCGCGGCACGATCGCGCGTGGCGAGCGATTCTACCTCGCGGGCGGCGACCACGGCGTGAAAGTGGGTGTGATGGACCACGTAGACGGAACTCCCGTTAGGCCGAGCACGATCGTGGTGCGCGTGCCGCGCCGCAGCGAGGTGTCGGTGAAGACGGTGGCCGCGTCGATCGACGCACGCGATGCGTCGGGGTGGTTCTATTCGGTCTCCGGGCCCATCCGCCTCACGGGCGCGGCGTCGAGCCTCGAGGTCGAGTCGATGGCGGGCGACGTCTCCCTCGACGTCGCGGCGCCGTGGGTCCGGGCGCGGACCGGGGGCGGCCGCCTAGCCATCGCGGGTGCTCCCCAAGATCTGGACGCGGCCACGGTGCGCGGCGCGCTCGACGTCGATCACGCCGCCGTGGTGCACGGCCGATTCGCGTCGGTGGAGGGCGACATTCGGTTCGCCGGCGCTCTGCCGGGCGGCGGCCTGTTCGAGTTCTCCAATCACGCCGGCCGCGTCGCACTCGTGCTGCCTAACACCGCGTCCGCGCTCGTCGATCTCTCGACGATCACCGGCGTCATCGACAACGCCTTCACGCAAATCCGCCCCGTCGCCGGTCAGGGCGGACGGGGCGGCACACTGCACGTGCAATTGGGGCCGGGAGCGGCGCGGGTGACCGTACGCACGTTCAAAGGCACGATCACCCTCGCCAAAGAGTCGCCGTAAGGCGACGGCGCACTACCAGATGTGCGCGCGCAGGCTGTCGGGGCGGACCATCGGATCGCCGTCCTTGCAGCCCCACGCCGCCTTGAACTCCGGCATGTTGGAGAATGGACCATCGACGCGCCATTTGGCCGGCGCGTGCTCGTTCGTGTGGACCAACGTGCGCTGCATCTCGGGGCGTGTTTCCTCGCGCCACACCTGCGCCCAACCGAGGAAGAAGCGCTGCTCGGGCGTGAAGCCGTCGATGAGACCGGGCCGGCCCTTTTCCTGGAGCGACTTCTCCATCGCCAGGTACGCGATCTTGAGGCCGCCCAGGTCGGCGATGTTTTCGCCTTCCGTGAGCTTGCCGTTCACGTGCGTGCCGGAATCCACCACCGTGTAGCCGTTGAACTGGTCGACGACGAGCTTGGCTTGCGCGTCGTACTTGGCCGCATCCTCGGCCGTCCACCAATCGCGGAGATTGCCCTGGGGATCGAACTGGCGGCCTTCGTCATCGAAGCCGTGCGTCATCTCGTGTCCGATCACCGCGCCCATCGCGCCGTAGTTCACTGCGTCATCGGCGTTGGGGTCGAAGAACGGCGGCTGCAGAATGCCCGCCGGGAACACGATCTCGTTCATCTGCGGATTGTAGTACGCGTTCACCGTGGGCGGTGTCATGCCCCACTCGGTGCGATCCACCGGCTTGCCTAACCGGGACCAGTTGTCGGCGCGGCGCCAGTCGTTGGCGTGGCGCAGGTTCGCGAGGTACTGGCCGGGCTCGACCTCGAGCTTGCTGTAGTCCTTCCACTTGTCCGGGTATCCGATCTTGCGCGTGAACGCATCGAGCTTGATGATCGCCTGCTTCTTGGTGGCATCGCTCATCCACGCGAGCTGGCCGATGTCGGCGCGCAGCGTGGCGATGAGGTTGTCCACCATCGTGAGCGCGCGGGCTTTCGCCGCCGGCGTGAACGTGCGCTTCACGTATTCCTGGCCAATGGCTTCGCCTAACACGCCGTTGGACGTCGCGGCGCAGCGCTTCCACCGCGGCAGCTGCTCCTGGACGCCTGTCAGGCGCTGCGACCACTTGAAGTTCTCGTCGGCGAACTTGGACGGCAGCGCGCTGGCGGCGTTGGCCAGCACGTGCCACCGCAGATAGGCCTTCCACGTGTCGACCGGCACGGTCGTGAGCAACGTGTCGATCGCGCGGAAGAAGTCGGGCTGCGCAACGTTGATCTCGGTCACCGCCGGCGCGCCCATCGTGCGCAAAATGGCTTGCAGGTCGAGGTCGGGCGTGAGCTTCTGCATGTCGGCCAACGACATTTTGTGGTACGTCGCATTCGGATCGCGCATCGCGACGCGCGGCATCGACGCCTGCGCCATCTTGGTCTCGAGGTCCATGATCTTCTGCGCGTCCGACGATCCATCCGCGGCGCTCTCGCCGGACAACTGCAGCATCGTGCCCACGTGCGCCACGTACGCGTCGCGCAATGCCTTGCTCTTGTCGTCGCTGCGGAAGTAGTACTCGCGCTCCGGCAGGCCGAGTCCGCCCTGCCCCGCGTTGGCGATCTCTTCGCTCGAGTTCTTGGTGTCGGGCCGCACGAAGAAGCCGAACGGGGCCGCGCCGGCCTGCGCGTCCAACTTGCCCAACGACGCCACCAGCGCCTTGGTGTCGCTGATCGACGCGACTTCCTGCAGCATCGGCTCGATCGGCTTCGTGCCTAACGCTTCGATCGCCGTCGTGTCCATGCAGGCGTCGTAGAACGTGCCCACTTTCCACTCGTTGCTGCCCGGCTTGGCCTTCTTCTCGCGCACCGCGGCTGTTTCGTCATCCAGGATCTGATGGACCACGTCCTGGTTGTGGTCCTGCAGCTCGTTGAACGAGCCCCACGACGAGTACGCCGCGGGGATCGAAGTCCGCTTTTCCCATCCGCCGTTCGCGAACGTGAAGAAGTCGGTGCACGGCGCGCAGGTGGTGTCCAGATTCGCGCGGTCGAGCGCGTGCGATGTACCGCTTTGTTGGGCCGCGGCCGGCGACGCGGCGAACACGACCCAGGCCGCGACTGCCGCCGCGGCTGCCATCCGAACGAAACGCAATGTCATGGAAGAGCCCGGTTGAGGAATAGTTGTCCTTGAAGATGCCCACGGGAGCACGCGGCGCAATCCGTGGCACGCGGGATATTGGGGGCCGCTTTGAATGCATTGCCCCCGGCCTCCCGTGTGGTGGGCGTCTTCGCTCTGTTGGCCACGGATTGAACGGATGACTGCACGGATGAAACGGATCGCTCGGCTGTATCCGCGGTGTCGTACCCGCCAACGCCTTTCTGTCTCGTTTCTTTCAACAAGTACCGGCGTGTAGCCATTGTCGGGCCGGTCGGTGCTGGGCAGCCGAACGATCCGTTCGATCCGTGCAGTTATCCGTACAATCCGCGTCCAACGGAGCGTAGAAGCTGGCCAGGCGAAACCCGGTTAGACCTCGATTTCGGCGTTGACATCAGGGCGGCGCTTATCTAACCTTTGATCCATGATTCGCGCGCCGCGCACTCCGTCCTATCGCTATTACTACGTGCCCCTATCCACGGGACGCGAGCGGAGGCGTGTGCGCGGCTGAGTAGGTTGCGACATGAGATCCCCGGCGGCCCGTGGAAGTTCCACGGGCCGCCTTTTTTGTGTCCCTTCCCGAGGAGCAGGAGCACGATCATGCAGCAGACATCGAATGACGCCGCACACGCGCCTAACCGCGTATCGACCGAGCAGGACCTTCCGGCATTCATCGAGCAGAATTACGACGCGTACGACCGCGAGGCACACGATGTCTGGCGGATCCTCTACGAGCGGCGGATGATGACGCTGCGCGATACGGGCAGCGAGGTATTCCTGAACGGCATCGATCGCATCGGACTCGCGTCGGATCGCGTGCCGGACTTGGACGATGTGAATCGCCGCCTCCAAACGCGCACGGGATGGCGCGCCGTGGGCGTGGGTGGATTCATTCCCGCGGCGCAGTTCTTTCGCTGTCTGGCGCAGCGCCGATTTCCCACGACGCTCATCGTGCGCTCGCGGAGCCAGCTCGACTACCTGCCCGAGCCGGACATTTTCCACGACGTCTTCGGCCACGTGCCGCTGCACGCCGAGCCCGTGTTCGCGGACTTTCTGCAGCGATTCGGTGAGTTAGGCGCGGCGGCCCGAACCGAGGAAGAGACGCAGGCCCTCGCTCGCCTCTTCTGGTTCACCGTCGAGTTCGGCTTGATCGAGGAGGGCGACGGGCCGCGCGTTTACGGCAGCGGCCTCATTTCCTCGCACGGCGACGCCGCCAACGCGCTGGGCCCGACCTGCCGTCGGCGCCCGTTCAGCCTGGACGCCGTGGTCGCGCAGCCGTTCGAGATCGATCACTTCCAGGACGTGTTGTTCGTCGTCCCCTCGTTCGATGCGTTGTATCGCGCGGTCGAGGAGTTAGGCGCGCGATTCCGGTCGTGAGGCAAGCGGCGCGCCGGCTGCCTAACGCTTGGCGCGCCCGGCCGCCTGGATCGCCTTCCACTTCGCGAGCACCGACTCCGACTCGGCGCGCGCCTTGTCGCACGCGGCCGCCTCGGCCGCCGTGGGCGTGGCATCCGCGCCCTGCATCGCCATCGCCGCCGCCATGAGCGACGAGGTGGCGCCCGACAACGTGGGCGGCGCATTGCGCGCGCCGCGCCGGCCGAAGCCGCGCGCGGGCGGCCCCGGCGCCGGGGCGAGCGAGTCGATGCGTGCGCGCAGCCCGCTCGCCGAATCGGCACGATCGGCCATCGCCCGCGCCGAATCGTAGGCTGCCTGGGTCGCGAGCGCGCGCTGGTACATGTCGCGCGAGAGCGTGGCCAGGTGTGAGAGCCCCAGCGCCGGGGTTTTCACCCGCGGATCGAGGCGCAGCGTGAGCGGCTGCGTGAACGCGCGGCCGTTCACCGTTAGGCGGACGGTGTAGCGGCCCGGCGGCGCCCACGGCGCGTACGTTTGCGGGTACGTGTGATGCGGCACCGCGCCGTTGGCATCTTCATCGCCGCCGCCCGGCGCGTCGAAGTTAGGCACCGGCTGATCGTGCAGGTCCCACGCGAACCGGTGCATGCCGCGCTTGGTCGAGAGCGCGATCGGCGGCGCGGGCCAGTACAGCGGCAGCGCGCAGTCCTCCGCCGTCGGACGCTCGTGACACACGAGATCGTAGGCCGCCGGATCGGTGGCCGGATCCGGGTTAGGCACCGGGTCGGCGCTCGAGTACGAGCGCACCACCGTCCCTGCCGCGTCGAGGATGTCGAGCGTCACCGGGTTGGGCGCATCGGTGGTCAAGTAGTAGTCGATGATGCCGCCCGGCATCGGGTTCTCGCCCGCCGGCAGCTCGGGCGGCCACGGCGTCGGGTCGTTGGTCCCGAAGCGGACACGCACCGCCGTCGCGGGCTTGTACAGATAGGCGTCGTTCGCCGCGCGTGCCTCCGCTTCCTGTCTGAGCGGCGTCACGTCGTCGAGAATCCAGAAGCCGCGCCCGTGCGTGCCGGCGATGAGATCGGAGCAGAGGCACGCGCTGTCGTCCTTGAGCTCGAGGTCGCGCACCGAGATGGCGGGCATGTTCTGGCGCAGCGACTGCCAGTGATCGCCATCGTCGAACGACACCCAGACCTGCGCTTCGGTGCCCGCGTACAACAATCCGCGCTGCCGCGGATCTTCGCGGATCGAATTGGCCGCCGCGCCGGGCGCCATGCCGCTGTCGATCTCCGTCCACGTCTTGCCGCCGTCGTGCGTGCGGAAGAAGTGCGGATTCGCATCGTCGATGCGCATCGTGTTGGCCGCGATGTACGCCGTCTGATCGTCGAAGTGGCCGGCATCGATGTTGAAGATGCGCGTCCACGGTTTGATGGTTGGCGGGGTGACATTGGTCCAGCTCACGCCGCCGTTGGTCGTCATCTGGACGTTGCCGTCGTCGGTCCCGGCCCAGAGCACGCGTGACGAGCGCGGCGACGGCGAGAGCGCAGTGATCGTGCCTAACGGACCGGGCGTGACGTCGGTGGCGTACTTGCCGGCCGACGTCGGCACGGCCCAGGTGTGCCGCGCCAGGTCGGGGCTGATGCGCGTCCACGAGTGCGCGTGGTCGGTCGACTTCCACACCGCGTTGGACGTGTAGTACAGCACGCTCGGGTCTTCCGGCGACCACAGGATCGGCATCGTGCGGACGTTGCGGTTGTACGTGTCTCCGTTAGGCCCGGGCGCGCTCATGTCGGGGCCCACAAACGTCGTCTGGCCCGTCTTGCGATTGTAGAGCGACACGTTGGTCCGCATGCTGCCGTACACCATGTCCGGATCGCGCGGATCGGGCGCGGCGATCCCGTACTCCTGGATGTTGACCGGGTGCCAGTCGTGGAACGTGATCTCGCCATCGTCGGACCGGCTCTTCACGCACGCCGAGCCCGAGTCCTGCTGGCCGCCGCACACCTGGTACACGAACGTGTTGTCCGTCGACACGTGGTACATGGCACCGGTAGGCTGCGTGTACCAGTTGCTCCACGACACGCCGCGATTGGCCGACACCACGCCGCCCTGGTCACTCACCTGGACGATGATGTTCGGATTGTTCGGGTTGATCCACGTCTTCTGATAGTCGTCGCCGCCCGGCGCGCCGCGCACGGCGGACCACGTCGCGCCGCCGTCCTCGGTGCGCCACAACACGGTGGACGAGCTGTATACGACGTTCTCGTTCTTCGGGTCGACGATGATGGTGGGCAGATCGCCGCCGCCGATCCGGACCAACGGACGCGGATCGATGGGACGGCTCGTTAGGCCGGGCCCGTCCATGAGCGTCCAGTTGGCGCCGGCATCGCTCGACTTGTAGAACGCGACGACGCCGGCGCCGTACCCGGCCGCGGGCACGCCGGCGCGAGTCGACGGTTGCGCCACCATCGCGTAGACGACGTTGGGGTTGCTGCGGGCGATCCCGATGTTCGCTTCCAGCACCGACGACGGCAGTCCGCCTTTGAGCTCCGTCCACGTGGTGCCGCCATCGGTGGACTTGTAGAGTCCGCCGGCGTTGCCGCCGAACCCGCCGCCCTCGTGAAACGCCTCCTGCTGCTGCCACAGCGATGCGTACACCGTATTCGGATTGGCCGGATCGATGTGCACGTCGTTGGCGCTCGTGTACTCGTCCTTGTACAACACCTTGGTGAAGGTGTGTCCGCCGTCGGTGGAGCGGAACACGCCGCGCTGTTCGTTAGGCCCGTAGGGGTGGCCCAACACGGCCACGAACAGGCGGTTGGGATTGAACGGATCGACGTCGACGGCGGCGATCATCTGGCTGTCGTCCAGCCCCAAGTGCGTCCACGTCTTGCCGCCATCGGCCGACTTGTACATGCCGTTGCCGGTCGCGAGGTCGGGGCGAATGATCCCGGCGCCGGTGCCCACGTAGATGATGTTCGGGTTGGACGGCGCCACCGCGATCGCGCCGATGGAACCCGTCGACTCGTTGTCGAACAGCGGCGTCCAACTCGAACCGTAGTCGGTCGACCGCCACACGCCGCCGTTGTCGAACCCGATGTACGCGACGTTCGGCTCGTTGGCCGACCCCGACACGGCGCGCGCTCGACCGGCCCGCGTTGGGCCGATTTCACGCCACCGCATTCCCGAATAGAGATCGGACGACTGGGGGTGCGCCGCCGCAGGTGTGATGGCGGCAGCGAGAGCGAGCGAGAGAACGCGAATGGTGGACGTACGCACGTCAACGGCCTCAACGATTGTGAGGAGTTACGAAGGTGATACAGCGACGCGGGGAATATGGGGCTGGGACGCGCGCGGGGCTACGTGGTTGCGCGCGATGCCGGGCCGGTCTATCCTAGCGCGTCCCTCCCGGGCACGGCCCTGCCGACGGCAGACGTGGCCCGGGGCTCACGTACGTGCGCGTCCGCCCGACGTGGGGGATCCGTGCAGCGACGTCAAAAGAATCCTCCGCCGGTGGTCGAGTTTGAGGAGCGCCAGCTGGCCGCGGTATCGCTTTCTCTCCATCGTTAGGCACAGACCCACCCGAGCCCCGAGGATCGTCCGTGGCTGAATACGTGACCACTGCCGTCATCGACGCCCCGCCCGCCCGCGTGTGGGACATCGTGACCAACGCCGCCGGTTATCACGAGTGGAATCCGGAGATCACCAACATCGAAGGGCAGATGGCCTCCGGCGCGCGGATCGTGGCCCGCGTCAAGCTCGGCAGCGGTGCGGTGCGGCGGGTGCCGATGCGGGTGACGGCGTTCGACGCGCCGGCGCGCATGGAATGGACGGGCGGCCTGCCGTTCGGACTCTTCGTGGGGCGCCGCACCTTTACCGTCGCGCCTAACGCTGGGGGCGCGGAGTTCCGCCTGCACCTGAGCATGACCGGTCCGCTGTCGCGATGGATCGTCAAGTCGGTGGGCGACCGCCAGCCCGAAGTCGACAGCTTCGCCGCCGCGCTCAAGGCGCGCGCCGAGCGTGAGCGTTAGGCAGGCGGGACGGCGGGCGGGGCCGTCGAGCCGGTGATCGAGGTCGTCGTGGCCGACATCACGACGATCGAGACCGACGCGATCGTGAACGCCGCCAACAGCGCGTTGGGCGGCGGCGGCGGCGTGGACGGCGCCATCCATCGCCGCGCTGGTCCGGAGCTCGCTCGCGCCGCGATGGCGCTCGCACCCTGCGCCGCCGGCGGCGCGGTGATCACGGCCGGGTTCGGCTTGGCCGCGCGCTACGTGATCCATGCCGTGGGGCCGGTGTGGTATGGCGGCCATCGCGACGAAGCGGCGATGCTCACGGGTGCCTACGAGCGGAGCTTCGCGTTGGCGCGCGCACAGAGCGACATTCGCTCGATCGCCTTTCCCGCAATCTCCACCGGCGCGTACCGGTTCCCGAAGGACGCGGCCGCGCGCATCGCCGTCGCCGCCATGCGCGCACACGAGTCCGCCTTCGCGCGCATCGTCGCGTGTCTCTTCGACAACGAGAGCGCCCGACTCTACCGAACCCTCGTCAACCGTTAGTTCGGGAAGATCGCCGGGAACACGATGTCGGTGGTGAAGATGCAGCGGTCGTTGTGTCCGCACTCGGGCACGATGATCGCCTTGGAATTCTTGGCGCGCAGCGTGTCGGTGACGTACTTGAAGAACGCTTCGCCGCGCGCCCGGCGCGTGGGACCCTGCGCCATGGCCGACGGCGAGGAATCGAATCCGCCCAACGGCAGCACGTCCACCTGGCCCAACAAATACGTCGTGGGACGCTCGGCGAGTTGGCGGCGGAGCTGGTCGTCGCTCATGTGTTCGGTGTAGCCTCGGCGATCCTCGAGTCCCGCCGGCCAGTGGTTGTAGCGCGGCACGGCGGTCGAGTCGAACGGCCCGTATGTGTAGCCGGTGTGCACGGCCTCGCCGTCCTTGCCTAACGGAGCCCGGACCGCGGCGGCGGAATCGGCGTCACCCTGGCGCAACGGACGGACCGCGGCCGGCCACGCGTAGCTCGACGGATTGGCCACCACGTAGCTGACGCGCACGCCCAGCGTTCCGTGGACCGTGTTCGCCATTTCGTAGCGCGTCGCGAACTGGCCGCCCGCCGAGTGTCCGGCGACGACGATCCTGGTCAGGTTGGGGAATACCTTCTTGTCGGCCAGGCGCCGCAGAATCTCATCCATGAAGTCGAACGAGGAGAGCGTCGGGTTGGTCGGCGACATCCCGCCGGAGCGCCACGTGTCGCCGCGCTCGGGCCACACCACTTCGTTAGGCGCCGCCGAGTCGCGCTCGGCGATGAAGTGCGGCGCGATAACGATCGTGTTGGCGAGCGCGCCGTACAGGAACGCCGCGGCGGTCGCGGTCTGGAAATAGTGGTCCGCGTTGCGGCCCGCGCCGTGCACCATGATCAACGCCCGCGTAATCGCAGCGTTAGGCGCGGTGAGCGGGGAGGTGGCGTAGACCATCGAGCGGGCGGATCCGCCGCCGTAGGTGATCCACTGTTCGCAGGCCGTGGTGGCGGTGGTGCACGGCGCAGGGGATTGCGCCGACGCGGGGATCGCGAGCGCGAGGAGACATGCGAGAACGGCACAGGAGGGTCGCATCGAAAACCGAGACCGGAGTAAGTCCATCGACAAGAGGCGAAGGGACCCGGACCGACCCGGGCCTCCGGCCCCCAAATGGGGCACGGAGGCAGAACGATACGACGCCGCAGCCTCATCGCAAGGCGGTGCGGCGTGTCTTCCGTTAGCCCTCGATCTTGAACACCTCACGCTTGCCGTGGTCGATCAGATCGTGGTAGCCGGTCATGATCTCCTCGAACTTCTTCTGCGCGTCCGCCGGAACCTGATCCGGCGACATCATGTCCTCGAACGCCTTGAGACTCGGCGCCTCGAACTCGGCGACCACGGTCCAGTAGCGCTCGGCACACATGTCCGTGAGCACGCGCATCCGCGGCATACCGAATTGCTGGTTCAGCTTCGACATGGCAATGAACTTCTCGACCATCGGCCGCACCTTGCCCGGCTTGCAGTACATGGTTTCGCGGATGAGATACATGGGCCTCTCCCTGTGACAAGTTGAACTGTTGCACCTCCCGGACCTATTTAGCGGAACGAGGACATTCGTCAACGCCGCGCACCTCCCCTTGCGCTTCTACAAGAAAGCCCGCATACTGAAATCCGTCCTGTAGAAGCACGAGGGATACATCGATGCTGACCGAGCTCTGGTCCGACCTGCGGTACCGCGCACGCGCGCTCTTCCAGCGCCAGGCCGTCGAGCGGGAGCTGGACGCCGAGCTGCGGTTCCACGTCGAGCGACAAGCCGAGGTCTACGAGCGCACCGGCATGCCGCGCGACGAAGCGCGGCGACGCGCACAACTCGCGTTCGGCGGCGTCGAACGGATGAAAGAAGCCAGCCGCGACGTGCGCGGCACCGGCGTTGTCGAGACCCTCGCGCAGGACACGCGGTTCGCCTTGCGCTCGCTGCGCAAACACCCGAGCTTCGCGATCACCGTCGTCCTCACGCTGGCGATCGGCATCGGCGCGAACGCGGCCATGTTCGCGCTGCTCGACGCGCTGCTGCTTCGGCCGCTGCCCGTTGGGCATCCCGACCAGTTGGTGATCATCGGCGACCCGGCCGGCGTCATGTCGGCGTGGCACGGCTCGCCGATGGTCGATTACGTGTCGTCCCCCGTGTACGCGGACCTGCGCGACCGCACGCGAACCCTCGCCGCCGTGTACGCCACCGGCCAGGCGGGTTCGCTCGATGTCGTCGCGCCGGGCGGCGACGTCGAGCACCCTGAGGGCCGACTCGTGACGGGCAACTTCTTCTCCGTGCTCGAGGTCCCGGCGTCGCTCGGCCGCACCTTCACGGCCGATGAGGACCGTGTTCCCTTAGGCGACCCGGTGGTCGTCATCAGCGACGACTACTGGCACCGGCGCTACGGCGCCGATCGTGCTGCGTTAGGCACGACGATGGTCGTGAACGGCGTGCCGCTCACCATCATCGGCGTCGCGCCGCGCGGGTTCCGGGGCGACATCGTCGGCCAGGCGATCGACGTCTGGATCCCGATGATGATGCGCCAGGCCATCCAGCCCCGCGGGACACCGATGGACGATCGGACGTTTTCGTGGCTCGCGGTGATGGGCCGCCTCGCCCCGGGCGCCACGCTGGCGCAGGCCCGGGCCGAGCTCCCCGTGATCGAGGCGCGATCGATCCGTGCGCATCTCACCGGTCACGACCTCGAGGCGTTCGATCAAGACCTGCGCGCGGATCCCATCCGTGTGAGTGCCGGCGCGCGCGGCTTCTCCGAGTTTCGTCCGCTGTACGGGCCAGCGCTGATCGTGTTGATGACGGCCGTTGCCCTCATCGCGCTCGTCGTGTGCGCCAACGTCGCCAACCTGATGTTGGCACGCGCCGGTGCCCGCGCGCGCGAGATGATCGTGCGCCTCACGTTGGGCGCCGGGCGCAGGCGGTTGGTGCAGCAGCTGCTCACCGAGAGCGCCATCCTCGCCGCCGCGGCCGGCACCTTGGGCCTGGTGCTCGCGGTGTGGGGCAGCCGCCTCCTGTTAGGCGTGGCCGCGGTCGGCGACGAGCCGCTGGCGCTCGACGTCGCACCCGATCTCCGGCTGTTCGCGTTCACCTGCGGCGTCACGCTGCTCTGCGTGATCCTGTTCGGCTTCGCGCCGGCGCTGCGATCGACGCGTCTCGACCTCGGCACCGCGCTGCGTGCGCACGGGCGCGGCCTGGCGGGCTCGCGCGCCCGGTTAGGCCGGGCCGCGCTCGGCCCCGCGCTCGTCGTTGGACAGGTGGCGTTGTCGACGCTGCTGTTGATCGGCGCCGGCCTCCTGGTCCACAGCGTCCAACGCATCCTTACCGTGGACCTCGGCTTCGACCGGGCGCATATCGTCACCGTCAAAGTGCCGATGGACCGAACCGGCGCCACGGGCGCCGGTGTGATGGCGCTCGGGCGCGAGCTGGCCAATCAAATGCGCGTCGTTCCAGGCGTTCGCGCGGTCACGTACTCGGAGGAAGGCCTGTTCAGCGGCGGCGAATCCGACGGACACGTGACCATCGCCGGCTTCTCGGCGCCGGCCGACTCGCAGTTGTCGATCAACTACGACGTCGTCGGACCCGGATACGTGGGCGCGGTCGGTGGCCATCTCGTTCGCGGGCGCGACCTGGACGACCGCGACGTCCAGGGCGCCGAGACTGCCGCGGTGATCAACGAAACGATGGCGCGGTACTACTTTCACGGCGTCGATCCGATCGGTGCGTCATTTACCGTGGAGTCCATTCCGTTCACGATCGTCGGCGTCGTGCACGACATGCAGGAGCAAGATGTGCGCGCGGCTCCGGTTAGGCGCGCGTACCTGCCGGTGGCGCAAATGGGCGTGCCGCCCAAGGAACTCATCTACGAGGTGCGCGTCGCCGGATTGCCCGAGCTGTTCGTCACACCGATTCGCGCGGCGCTCAGTGAACACCATCCAAGCCTTCGCAGTGCGATCAAACCGCTCGATGCGATGGTGCGCGAATCCGTGGGCCAGGATTTGTTGCTCACGCGCGTCACGACGTTCTTCGGCCTGGCCGCCTTGCTCGTGGCCGCGATCGGCTTGTACGGCATTACCTCGTACTCGACATCGCAACGGACCGGCGAGTTTGGTCTGCGCAGCGCACTCGGCGCCGCGCCGCGGGATCTGGTGTCGATGATACTGGGCGAAGCATTGCGCCTTGCGGTCATCGGCGTGGCGATCGGGCTGCCCGCCGGTCTCGCGGCCGCTCACCTCATTCGCTCGCAGGTATTCGGCGTGGGCACCGTGGATGTCGCGTCGATCGCCGTCGCTGTCGTAGCATTGACGATCACGACGATGGTCGCGAGCTACCTGCCGGCGCGACGCGCCGCCCGCGTGGGACCGCTCGAGGCG
>JANWIK010000016.1 GCA_025449955.1 Gemmatimonadaceae bacterium | reverse complement strand
GCGCGACGCAGGCTTGCACCGTGTCGGCTGGCCCCGCGGGCAACACTTCGCCCACCGTGTGGCCCAACCATTCGACCGGTGCGCGATGCCGCGCATCGGCCGCGCTCGCGGCGATCTTGATGTAGCGCCCGTTGCGATCGAGGGCCACGATCACGTCGGACATCGCGCCGACCAACGCGTGGAGCTCGGCTTCGCTCGCGCGCAGCGCGGACTGCGCGCGCCGGAGCGTCCGCTCGTTCCACGCCGTCGCGTACACGGCCACCCATGCGGCCATGCCTAACAAGAGCACCTTGGCCGCCTCATCGAGGAGCGACGCCCCGCCCGCGGTGAGTGCGATCACCGGGTCGTGCTGCAGCGGGATGTGCCCGAAGGTGAGGAAGCACGTGACTAACGCACCGTACTCGAGCACGACCAGCGCCGACACGATCGCGGCGCGGCGGGCCGAGCTCGTGAACGGGCGCGCGGCGATGATCACGAAATACGCGAGCCAAATCGGCGACTTGATGACGAGGCTCGGTGTGACCGCCAACCCATACTCGGCCAGAAGGCACGTCACCGCCGTCGCGTCGGCGATCGCGTTCACAGCCGAGAGCCACGGCCGCTCCAGCCGATGCCGGTGGAACCGGACCTGTTGCCACAGCGTCCAGAGGAGCATCGGCAGCAGCACGGACGCATTGAGAAGCGTCAGCGTGCGCGACAGGCGCGGCGCATAGACCACGGCGCTCACGCCTAACAGCATGAGCACCACCGCCCGCACGCCGTTCAGATGGCGTTCGGCGTTGGCGCGCTCGGCGGCGAGCAGGGCCGCGGTGGTCGGCCCCTCGAGGGATGTCTTGGTCTGGGCTGGTGCCGGCACGGGATCCTCGCGCACCCCGCGCGAAGGCGCGCGACAGGTGGCGAAAGGAGGACGTCCGGTCGATGCCCGGCGTCACGGCCGCCCAACGATGACGCGCCCCGCGCCGTCGGGCCGTCCTTGCCGCGAGCCTGCCAAAGACGGAGAATTGCCCATGCCTTTACGCGCGTGGGAATGGGTGCGCCGCGTGAATTGGCGACCCTGGCTGCTCGGTGCGTATGCGCTGAGCGTGCTGGTGGTCGCGATCCCCAAGGGGCTGCACCACTCGGACAACAATTTCTTGATCTTCGACGCGTCGTTCAGAAACCTTCGCGCCGGGCGCGACCTGTACGCGCCGCACCCCGATCAGTACATCGATCTGTTCAAATACAGCCCGGCCTTTGCCGTGCTCTTCGCGCCGATCTCGGTGCTGCCGGAGACGCTCGGTATCGTGCTCTGGGACGCGCTCAATACCATGCTGCTCGCGGTGGCCATCGTGCGGCTGCTGCCGGACCGGCGCGGCGACGTCGTGTTGACGCTCACGTTCCTCGAGATGTTCGGCTCGATGCAGCATTCGCAGTCGAACAGTCTCTTGGCAGCGTTGGTCATCCTGGCGTTCCTGGCGCTCGAAGCCGAGCGACCGATCCGCGCCGCAATCGCGCTGGCGATCGGCACGGCGGTCAAGATCTTTCCGATCGCCGGCGCGGCGATGGCATTGGCGCATCGTCGCCGACTACGATTCGCTCTTGCGTTAGGCATCGGGCTCGCGGTCGTGCTCGCGCTGCCGTTTCTCGCCGTGACGCCGCACGAGGTGCAGGCACAGTACGCGTCGTGGATCACGCTGCTGCCGCGCGACGCGGTGTCGGACACCATTGCCGGGCGCGGCATGCACACGGGCGGTGTGCCCGAGCTCGCCCATCTCTGGTTCGGCGTGCGCTCGTCGCCGTTCATCATCGAGGTCGGCGGTGCGGTGCTGCTCGTGCTGCCATTGTGTGCGCGGTGGAAGCAATGGGCCGACCCCGATTTCCGGCTGCGATTCCTCTGCTCGCTGCTGGTGTTCCTGGTGATCTTCAATCATCGGTCGGAGTCGCCATCTTTCGTGATCGCCATGGTGGGGATCGCGATATGGTACGCGGCGTCGGTGCCCGACGCGCTCACGATCTCAATGATGGCAGCGACGTTCATCATCGTGTCGCTCGGCGCGTCGAGCGCCGTGCCCAACGCGGTGCGCGTGGGCGTCGTGATGCACTATCGCCTCAAGACGCTACCCTGCGTGATCGCTTGGCTCGTCATGCAAGCCGAGTTGTGGGGGTGGCGCGTGCCTCGTCCGTCGCCGCCCGCGTTGGCGGCACGCTGGCGAGCGCGGAGGGCGAGCGAGCCGGCGTCGTGATGGCAGTTGCCGCGTTCGCTGGTGGCATCGGCTTTGCGCTTAGTGATCTTCGGGGAACGCTGGTACGATCCAATTGAACAAGGAACTATGATGACCAGAACATCGGGTTGGCTCTCGCGCGCGGTCGCGATCTCGTTGATCGTTGGCGCCGGATATGTCCTGGCTGCGTCCGCGCTGCTCGCGCAGGACGATCAGCTGGCCGATCGTGCGAAGCGCGCGGGCGAAGTGTTGTCGGAGCTCGTCTCGGTTCCCGACCGATCGCCGCCCAAGTCCCTCATGCGGGAAGCAGTGTGCGTGGCGGTCGTGCCGGGCGTGGTGCAGGCGGGCTTCGGCGTTGGCGGTCGCGCCGGTTACGGTCTGGTGAGCTGCCGCAGCGGCGGCGACTGGAGCTGGCCCACCTTCGTCGGCCTCAAGGGCGGCAGCTTTGGTTTGCAGATCGGCGCGCAGTCGGCGGACGTCGTGCTCATTTTCATGAATCAGAACGCGCCCAAGACGATCGCGGGCTCGTCGTTCGACCTCGGCGGCGAAGTGTCGGTGGCCGCCGGTCCCTTGGGACGTGACGTCTCGGCCGCCACCGACTACAAGGCGCAAGCCGAGATTTATTCGTATTCCAAGAGCAAGGGACTGTTCGCCGGCATCAAGATCGCCGGCACGAAGTGGGAGATCGACTACGCGGCGAACAAGAAGGCGTTTGCCTCGGCCGGCGACGCGTTGGGCGGCGGCACGAGCGCGAGTGTCGGACAGGAGCTGAACACGGACGGCGGGAAGGCGCCGTCGCTCGTGCAACCGTTCCTGGCGAGCTTGCGCAAGAACGTCCCGGCGCCCAAGTGAGATCGCGGCGGACCGCGGCCGTTAGGCCTCGGCCCGCCGCGCCTAACGGATCACTGCGCCTGCGTGGAGGCCGTCCCGTCGCCCTTGAGCCAGCGCGCGAGCCAGTTCTCGGTGGCCTGCTCGATCAGCGTGAAGCTCTGGAGATCGTAGGCCGCGCCGTGACGCCCCGGCGGATACAGGCGCAGCGGCACATCCTTACCCGCCGCGGTCACTGCCGTGAGCAGCTGCATCGTGTTTTGCGGGTGCACGTTGTCGTCCATCATCGAGTGGATGAGCAGCAGGTGCCCCGTCAGCTTGGATGCGTGCAGCACGGCCGAGCTCGAGTCGTAGCCGGCTTCGTTCTCGCCTAACAGACCCATGTACCGCTCGGTGTAGATCGAGTCGTACAACCGCCAGTCGGTGACTGGCGAATTGGCGACGCCCACCGTGAACAGGTCGGGGTAGGCCTCCATCGTGAACACTGTGGAGTATCCGCCGTAGCTCGTGCCGATGATGCCGACGTGCCGCGCGTCGACGTACGGCAACCTGTCGAGATACCTGGCCGCCTCGGCGAAGTCGTGGCTCTCCCATTTGCCCAGATCGCCGTACACCACCTTCATGAACGCGCTGCCGTAGTTGTTATTCCCGCGATTGTTGACGTCGACGATGATGAAGCCTTGCTGGGCCATCCATTGCGTGATCGGGCTGGCGTCGAACGAATCGAACACGCCTTGCGATCCGGGGCCGCCGTAGATCGCGAACACCACCGGATACTTGTGCGTGGAATCGAACGGCACCGGCTTCACCATCGATCCATCCAACCGCACGCCGTCGGACGTGGTGAACGAGAACATCTCGGGCGCGGAGTACGCGTGCGTGGTGAGCCACTCGCGTACTTCGTGATTGTCCACGAGCGTGCGCAGCTTCTTGCCGCCCGTCGTCCACAGGTCGACGACGGCCGGGCTGGCGATCGAGCTGTAGTCTTCGATGTAGTACTTCGTGTTAGGCGACATGTCGATCTCGTGCACGCCGTCGCCCGTGGTGAGGCGGCGTTCGTGCTTCCCGTCGAAATCGATCGCGTACAGCTGCCGCTGGAGCGGCGACGCTTCGGTACCCGAGTAGTAAATCGTGTGCTGCTTGGCGTCGATGCCGCGGATCTGCGTGACCATCCATTTGCCGCGGGTCACCTGGTCCAACAGCTTGCCCGAGTAGTCGTAGCGATAGATGTGCTGGTAACCGTCGCGATCGGACAGCCAGAAGAATTCGTCGAGCCCCTCCGGAAACGACATCAAATCCTGCACGGCGGCGTAGAAATCCGAGACATCGATCCACGTGCGCGAGGAATCGCGCATCACCATACGCTTCCCGCCGTTTCGGACGTCGAAGAAGAACAGCGTCATCACCTGCTGGCGACGATCGAGCGTCACCATCGCGAGCGTGTCGGGCCGGCTCGTCCAGTAAATGCGCGGGATGTAGTAGTCGCCGGTGAGCCCCGGGTCCAGCCAGATTTTCGATCCCGTGCTCACGTTCACGACGCCGATCTTCACCGTGGGATTCGGATCACCCGGCTGCGGAATGCGAATCGTGTCCCACGCCTGGTGACGTCCGGCATAGTCGCTCAACTGGATGGTCGGCTCTTTGCTTTCATCCACCTGCCAGTACGCGATGTACCGGTTGTCGGGCGACCAGTTCCACGCCTGCACCAGACCGAACTCTTCCTCGTACACCCAGTCGAAGTGGCCGTTGTAGACGTGCGCCGTGGCATCGGACGTGAGACGCGTCTGCTTCTTTTGGGCCAGATCCTCCACGTACATGTCGCCGTCGCGCTCATAGCCCAACAGCAGTCCGTTAGGCGAGAGCTCGGCGGTCCGCGCGCCGCTGGCGGCGAGCTGGAGCGAGCGATCCGCCAGCGTGTAGACGTAGAAGTCCGCCGTGCCCGAATTGCGATAGATCGGTTTGAAGTGCGTCTGGAAGACCAGGTGTCGCGAATCCTTGGCCCATTGGAACGAGTCGTACGAGAAAGGCTCGTTGCCGCCGGGGAACGTCATGCCTTGCGCGCTGAAGAGCAGGGTGTCGCGCCCCGTGAGCGGATTCGTGGCGTGAATCGTCTCCTGGCCCGTTTGGGGATCGTGCACGATGTACGAGTAGCGGGTCCCGTCGTCGATCCAGTTCACGTCCTCGGGCCCCGATTCTCCGCGCAGCGCCTGCCCCGCGTGCAGCGCATCGGTGAACGACGTCATCCGCGCCTTTTCTTGGGCGATCGCGTCGCCAGGATGCGCCGTCGCCAGTGCGCCGTAGCAACAGAGCGCGACACACACACGCGAGAAGCCACATCCGTGCATGACCAGTCCTTTCGGTTGGAGTTAGGCGTTCGCGCGACGCCGCCTTCGACAGGCCTGGACGTAACGCGGCCCGCCCCGCGCCGCCGAGCCGGCCAACGCAGGACAGGCCTTCAAGATGTCGAGCCGGGCGGGCCCGCGCGAGGCGCGCGGGCCACGGCGTGCGTTACTGTTTCGTGAGCGGTCCGCAGGCGACGATCGTCTTCATGTCGGTCGCTGAGGCATGGATGTTCACCATGTACGATCCTTTCGGATCGAGCGACGCGCTGACCTTCGCGCTCGACGTGCCCTTCCCATCATCACCGACTTTGATCGGCGTGTACGAGCTGCCGCCGCCGACGACGCCTTGATCGTTGCCGCACGTGCCCTTGTGCACGTGCCACGGATGCGTCGACTTCGGAGTCGCGCCGGCGATGTTCACCGTTGCGGTGAATCCGCTGCCGGTGACGCTGGGCGCCACCGTCGCGCTGCCGAACACGTGCTCGTCACCCGCGTAAGACGACGGCGCGCTCAGCGTGGCAGTCCAGCCGCTGTCAGCGGCGGCTTTGGTTACGCGCGGTGCGAGCGCGCTTGCCTCGACGCCTCGATGAGAAACCACTGTGCCCGCCGCGACAAGCGCGCCGAGCGCTGTCACCACAGCCATGTGTCGTGCGAACATCGACTCCTCCTCTCGGGTGGGAAGATGCGCTGCGAAAACCGGCCACTGCTTGGTGCAGAACTCGTGCGCGGCGTCCGTCAAAACGGCCAAAACCGGCGGCTTGGGGCTCCGGACACAACGACCATTCTCAAAGATACGGCTGCGCTAGCCAAGCTACACCGTCCCGCAGCTTGCTGACGAGGGGCCGTCCCCGCAAATCCTTCAGTGTCAGCAACGTGCTCGACGCCACCTTCTCATCGATCAGCGCGTTCACGCGCGTCGCGAACTCGCGCGAATAGCACTCCACATTGTACTCGAAGTTGAGCCGCAAGCTCCGCGGGTCCCAATTCGCCGATCCGATGAGGGACCATGCCTCGTCGATCACCAGCAGTTTGCTGTGATCGAACGGTGGGCTGGACAGATGCAGCCGGCAGCCGCCCTCGATGAGTGCGCCGAGTTTCGCGGTCGCGGCCCACTGCACGAGTCGGAGATTCCCGCGTTTGGGCAACACGATGTCGACGGTGACGCCGCGCATGGCCGCGACGCGCAGCGCATCGACGAGGGGCGGATCGGGAAGAAAGTACGGCGTCACCACGCGCACCGAGTGCGACGCCTGCGCGATGGCGCCGAGGATGGTCATCAACAGCGCTTCGAAATCCTCGTCGGGCCCATCGGGTACGCCGCGCGCCGCGAAGTTGCCGGTTCCGTTCCGCACCGGCGGATACCACGTGTCGCCGCCCAACCGCTCGCGTGTCGTGAACTCCCAATCGAATGCGAACGCGGCGGTCATCTGCTGCACCACCGGCCCGCGCAGTCGAAAGTGCATGTCGCGCGTCGCATCGGGCAGACCGTACGCGAGGACGCACGCGTCCCGGATATTCAGGCCGCCGCAAAACCCGACTTCACCATCGGTGATCAACAGCTTGCGATGGTTGCGCAGATTCATGTACGGGTGCGGAAACGGCACGCGTGATTGCATGAAGCGGGCAACGGGCACACGTCGATGCCGCAGCTCGTCCACAATGGGCGGATGGCTGTATCGCGCGCCGACGCCGTCGATCAACACGCGCACCTGGCATCCACGCGCCACCGCACGCTCCAGCGCGTTGACGAACTCGGTACCGGCGCGCCCGCGATCGAAGATGTACGTGGCGAGCGCGACGCTGCGTGTGGCGTGATCGATGGCCTGCAGCATCGCTGGATAGCCTTCATCGCCGCTGCAGAGGGGCTCGATCGAGTTGCCCGCGGTGAGCGGCCACCGCGTGACGCGACGCACGAGGCGCGCGAGCGAGCCTAACGATGGCGGCAGGTCCGGCGGCGGCATCACGGGCTCGGGCGCGTCGGCGCGGAGCTCTTCGGTGAACGTGGACCGCCGGCCGCGCACGCGTCCGGCGCGCCGTCTGATGCGGTTGATGCCGAACAGCACGTAGAGGCCCGAGCCGACGATGGGCGTGAGCCACACGAGTCCGATCCATCCGATGGCCGATCGGACATCGGTCTTGTAGAGGACGATGTGCGCCGACACGGCCAACGCGAGCCCGACGTGCAACAGCCCCGCGAGAAATCCCCACACGTGCGGCGTCAAACCCTTGCCTCCGAAGCCGGGTCGGCCCCAATGTAGGGCCCGGCAGGGGCCGCGCACCACATCGCGCCCAACGCGCGCCTCCCGGTATCCCACATCTGGTGTTGCTCATGTCGATGCATCGGTTGCTCCGTCGCGGATCGCGCGCTCTCGTGCTTCTCGTCGTATGGGCGTGCGGCGGCACGGACGCGCCGAGCTCGTCGAACACTCCCGTCAAGATCGTCGCCGAGTCGGGCGGCGGCCAGACGGCAGACCTGGGACAACCGCTGCCCCAACCGCTCGTGGCGCGCGTGTCGACCAGCACCGGAGCGCCGGCGCCCAATGTCCCGGTGGCCTTCTCCGTGACCTCGGGCGACGGAACGCTCGCGACGTCTTCCGTTAGCACGGATGCGTCGGGCAACGCGTCGGTCGGATTCACCATGGGGCACACGCCGGGCGTCACCATCGTCAGCGCGACGAGCGGCGCGGTGGCCGGCGCGGCGGCGGTGTTCTCCGTGAGCACCGGACCGACGATCGTTGGGCACGTGATCCTCGGCGCGGGCAACGTGCGACTGCCGGCGCTCAGGCACGGACCGCTGCGTTCTCCGATGGTGCTTCAGTCGCCGGCGCCGCGTCCGATCAAGGGATTGCAGCTCGACGTCGCGTATCGCGCGTCGGCCATCGGCGCGCAGCGCGCGGGCACGTTCACGACACTCGGCTTGGATCGGGCGCGCGTGATCGCGGCATCGATTCGCGCCGACCTCACGACGCTTCCAGTCGCGACGCGATTCGACATCATGGCCGTGTCGCCGGCGATTGCGGTCGCGCGCGTGCGCGTCCACGCCGCGTCGGATCGCGACTCGGTCATTCGCGCGCTCCGCGCCGATCCGGCTGTCGCGTCGGTGAGCGTGGATGGCCTCATGAGCCGCGGTCCGATCGCGACCGCCGCCTTCTCGCCCGCGATGCGTACCGTTGGACATGGTCCGCGCACATCCGGAACGCCCGGCGGCGAGGACATGGATTTCCCGAGCGCCCAGGCGAGCGATGCCCAACTGTGGAACTACAGCCTCATCGACGCGCCGCGCGCCTGGCACGTGAACACGGGCAGTCGCGCCGTGGTCGTGGCCGTCGTCGACGACGGCATCAATCAGCATCCGGACATCGTGGCGAACCTCGACATGGCGGGTGGCTACGATTTTGTCCAGAACGACTCGGCAAACGTCGGACCGCAGCCGCTGTGCGCCGGCGGCACGTTCTCGAATTTCGACGATGACGGCGACGCCGGTCCGGATGTGGACCCCACGATGCCGCTCTCGGTGACACTGGACAACGAAGCCGGATGTTGGCGAGTGGACGACGGCGCGAACCACGGACTCCATGTCGCGGGCATCATCGGCGCCGGGGGCAATCCGTTGGGCATCGTGAGCGGCGTCGACTGGACGGTGACCATTCGTCCGGTGCGCGCGCTGGGCATCGACGGCAGCGGCTACTTCTTCGACATCGCGCAGGCGGTGCTCTATGCCGCGGGCTTGCCCGCCGCGGGCGCCCACGGCGCGCTGGTGCAGGCGCCTAACCGAGCGCCGATCATCAACATGAGCCTCGGCGGCCCGTCCGCCGATTCGGGTCTCGCGCGCGCCGTGGCCGCGGCGATCAGCGCCGGTTCGATCGTCGTCGCGGCGTCGGGCAACACACCGAGCTCCGAGCCCTCGTATCCGGCGGCGTTTCCGGGCGTGATCGCGGTGGCCGCGCTCGGTCCCGATGCCCAACTGGCGAGCTACAGCTCGAGCGGCTCCGATGTCTCGCTCGTCGCGCCCGGCGGCGATTTTCGCTTCGATGATCTCACGAATCCGTATACCGGCGGGACGGGCGGCATTCTCTCGACCACGTGGGATTTCTCGACGGGCGCGCCGAGCTACACGTTTTACACCGGCACCTCGATGGCGGCGCCGCACGTGTCGGGCGTCGCGGCGCTGGTGCTCGCGGCCAATCCCGGGATGTCCGGTGCCGCGCTCAAGGCCCGGCTCCTCTCGAGCGCGACGGATGTCGGGCCCGTTGGGCCGGATGATCGTTACGGCGCCGGCATCGTCGACGCGTACGCCGCAGTCAGCGGTCACCAGCCGACCGCGACCACCACGGTGAGCGCGATCGATGCGACGACGGGTATGGTGGCCGCCACCGCGCCCGCGGATGCCAACGGATCCTTCGCACTCACACGCCTGCCGGCCGGGTCGTACTACGTGGTCGCCGCCCAGGACGAGAACGGTGATGGCGTGACCGGATTCCCGGGCCGCCGCATGGGTTGGGCGGGCGGTACCCAACCGGCGACGATCGCGATCGATAGCGCGCACGTGGGCACGGCGGCCATCGCCATCGGCGCGCCGGTGGAGCAGTGGCCTAACGGAGATCGCGCGCACGCCCAACAGATCTTCGCCGACAGCTGGATCGCCGGATCGATCGGCGCCTCGTCGACCACCGACTATTATCGCGTGCTGATCCCAACAGCCGGCACGTACACCATCGAGACCTCAGGCGTGCTGGGCGCCTGCGGATTGGCGCTCGAGCTCAACACCGCGCTCACGCTGTCGGACAACAGCGGCGCCGCCGTCTCGAGCAACGACAACAGCTCGTACTTCGGCACCACCGGGATGACGTTCCCCGGCACGTACTGCTCGAAGATCACCGCCACGTTGCAACCGGGCGCGTATACCATCGCGCTCAAATGGAGCGCCACGCCCGCGCCGAATCCCGGCAGCTATCGGTTGCAGGTGCGATCCGGAAGTTAGGCGAACACGTCGGGGCGCGCCGGCCGGCCGGCGCGCCTCAGGCCACATGAGGAAACACGATGATTCCACACGTTGGCCCGATCGATCCGGCTGTGCCCGTCCGCATCGTCGTCTCGTGCGACTCCGGACATGCGCTCGCGTTCGCCCTCTGGCACCGGCCGGCCGGCACGGATGAGTGGAAGAAGTTCGCCGAGGGCCGCACCGGTGATGGCGCCGAGTCGCACGCCGCCACCATCGAGACCGGTCCGCATTCGCAGATCTACTACTGGGTAGCCGTGTCGAGTCCCGCGCGTCCGCACGCCGCCTACCATGCCCGCCTCACCCTGACCCAACGCGACGCGCCGGTGCCGCACGGCTCGGTCGAGCTGCGCGGCACCACGGACGCAGCGGGCAACGACTCGGTGGAACAATGGCTCGACTTCGTCTAACGGCGCGGGGACGCGCCGCATTCGGGGTGCTGGCGATGCTCGTGATCGCGGCCGCGGCGGCGCCGCTGCCCGCGCAAGACGCCGACACCACCCAAGCCGATGACGACACCACGGGCGCCGATGACGCCGAGCGCGACTCGGCCGCGTTCGTTGGGCAGGCGGCCGCGGCCGTCGTGTCGAGTTATGCCGTGCCGGACATGCCCGCCGCGGCGTTCCTCGGCACGACGCCGGCCGCGATCGCGCGTCCCGCGAGCACGCGCGACTTCCTGATCGGTCTGGCGAGCGGCGTCGACGAGCACGGACAGGCGCGGCAAGGGTTCGCGCTCGAGGCATCGCCGTCGGCGATCGTACCGGGCTTCGGCGTCTCGCTCGAGCGGTATCGCGCCCCCGGCGTGAATCCCAGGTATCTCCTGGCCAACCTGCTCGTGTCGTTCGGCGCCGCGCGCGCCGCCGGCGATTCGTCGCCCACCGTGATCGCGTACGGTGTCCGCGCCACGCTGTTCGACCGCGGGGATCCGATGCGCGACACGGCGTTTTTGACTGCGTTAGGTGATTCGATCGCGCGGTGCCGCCCGCGCGCGCCGATTCCGGGAATCCCGCGCGCCGATCGGCCCACGGCGCTCGATCCGTTGTTGCGCGATCTCTTGTCCGAGCGCCACGACCGTGCCGTGCGGTGCATGGACTCGCACACGCGCAAGCTCGCCCGGCGCTATGCGCGCGCGCACTGGAACGCCTCGACGCTGTTCATTGCGTATGCCGGAGGCGAGCGACTGCGCGGCGGCTCGTTCTCGCAGCGGCGGCACGCGGGCGACCGCGTGTGGGCCACCGGCGCCATTCGGGTCGGCGGTATCGCCCAGACGCTGCTGTACGCGGACTGGACCCACGATCGCGGCAACAGCGCACCCGACGCGTTTGATGCGCTGACCTACGGCTCGCGCGTCAACGTGGGCAGCGAATCGGCGAACGGGTTCGTCGAATTCCTCGGCCAGACCCGCTCCGGCGTTCCGTTAGGCGTGCCGGCGACGGCCACCGCGTGGTCGGCGGGCCTCGAGCTGCGCGCCGCCGAGTCGCTGTGGCTCTCGGCCGGTCTGGGCGAGCGGTTTCGCACCACCGCCGCGCCCAACGTCGTGGCTGTGCTGGCCGGCATCCGATGGGGCATCGCGCTCCGCCCCTGGCTGTCGCCCGGCGAATGACGTTCCGTTAGGCGCCCGACGTGGACAGCTTGTTGGCGGCGTTGAGCGCCGCCACCTTGTAGCACTCGGCGAGCGTCGGGTAGTTGAACACCGTCTCGAGGAAGTAGTCGAGTCCGCCGCCCAGGCCCAACACCGCCTGGCCGATGTGGACCAGCTCCGTCGCGCCGGTGCCGATGATGTGCACGCCCAACAATCGGCGATTCTCGCGGTGGAACAGCATCTTGAAGAAGCCGCTGTCGTCGCCCAGGATCTGGCCGCGCGCGATTTCCCGGTACCGGGCGATGCCGACTTCGTACGGGACCTTGGCCTTGGTGAGCTCGTGCTCCGCCGCGCCCACCATCGAGACTTCGGGGATGGCGTAAATCCCGATCGGGAAGTGCTGGCCCATCGCCCGGGCCGGCACGCCTAACGCATAGCAGGCGGCCAACCGGCCCTGCTCGCTGGAGGTGGCGGCCAGGCTCGGATAGCCGATCACGTCGCCCGCCGCGAAGATGTGCGGGACGCTCGTGCGGAACTCGGCGGTCACGGCGATGCGACCGCGCTCGTCGGCGCAGAGACCGGCATGCTCGAGGCCCAACGAGGCCGTGGCGCCTTGACGCCCAACGGAAAACAACACCATGTCGCTCACGATGCGCTTGCCCGATTCCAGCTCGAGCACGGCGCGCGCCGGCGGGCCGTCGCTCGTGCCCAACCGAGCCACCGCTTCGCCGCCGCGGAAATACACGTTGCGCTTGCGCATTTGATGGATCAGCTCGTCGACGATCTCGCTGTCGAGAAATTCGAGCGGCCGCTCGCGTTTGTCGACGATGGTCACGTCGACGCCCAACGCAGCGAACATCGACGCGTACTCCATGCCGATCACGCCCGCGCCGACGACGGCGATCGAGCGCGGGATGCGCGTGAGCCGGCAGATGTCATCGCTGGTGAGGATGGTGGTGCCATCGACGGGTGCGCCCGGGGCAGCGGCGGCTGCCGTCCCCACGGCAATGAGAACGTTCGCCGCGGTGATCTCGCGCCACGTGTCACCATTGTGCACGGCGACGCGATGCGGATCGCGAAACGACGCCTCGCCCCGCAGCACATCGACCCCGTTGCGACGGAGCTGGTTGGCGATCACCGACGCTTCGCGCGATACCACATCCTGCACGCGCGCGAGGAGTGCCTCGGCCGTTGGGCGCGCGGACGCGCCGCTCTCGAGTGAGGCGTCGGCGTGCGCCGCGGTGCTCACCGTCCACAGCACCGCCTCACGGAAGGTCTTACTCGGGATGGTGCCCGTGTCGAGACACACGCCGCCCAACGAACCGCGCCGTTCGATCACGGCGGCACGCCGGCCGACTTTTGCCGCCTGCACCGCGGCCCGCTGGCCCGCCGGTCCGCTCCCAATGCATACCAGATCGTACTCGAACGTGTCGGTCACGAGGGCCTGCTCAGGGAGATGCGTGGCGCGATGCGTGCGGTAAGAACAGCGTTGGACGGCCGCGCCGAAAGGTGTTGACCGTCACAATATCGATCGCCACGGCGCAGCGCGGCAAGCGAGTGTCTCGGAATACTCGAACGTACGCAGACTGTCACGCGGTCGCTTGACGTGCGGTGCGCCGCCCCTAGACTGCACGAGAGAGGGTGCTCGTGCCTGCGGAGGTGCATCATGGAGCGAGGACGGCCGGCACGTTCCGTCGCGTGGATCCTGAGCATCGTGCTCGCGATCGTGTTCTTGGCAACGGGGTTCGCCAAGATCACCGGATCATCCACCTTCTACCTCAAGGCCGCGACGATGAGCGGATTCCCATCGTGGATCCGCGTGATCGTTGGGCTCGTCGAGATTGGTGGCGCGATCGCGCTGTTGGTGCCGCGTGCGGCTGTGTTCGGCGCCGTGACTCTCGCCATCCTCATGTTCCCGGCCGCGGCGACGCAACACATGAGTGGGCAGGGCGGGTTCTGGATTCCCGTCATTGTGTTCGTGCTCCTCTACTGCGTGGTGTGGTTGCGCAGTCCGGATCTCATCAACTCGATGGCGGCGTACTTCGAGCGGCCGCATGCCGTGCTGCATGACGGTGTGATCGCCGGCGTCATCGGCGCGACGACCGTGGCCGTGTGGTTCTTCATCGTCGACCTGATCGCCGGTCACCCGCTGTTCACGCCCGACACGCTCGGCCACGCGCTCTTCAGCGTGACCGGTCCCGTGCCGTTGCACGAGCGCGGCGCATTCATCGCGGCCTACACTGTCTTCCACTATGCCGCGTTCATCGTGGCCGGAATCATGGCGGCGAGCGTGATCGATTGGGCCGGGGAAGAGCCGTCGATGGTGTTGTTCGCCGTGTTGATTTTCGTGGCGTTCGAGATCGGCTTCTACGCGTTCGTCGCCATTCTGCAGCACTCGACGCCGCTCGGCGCACTGGCGTGGTATCAGGTGCTGATCGGCAACGTGATCGCCACCGTGGGCATGTGCTGGTATCTGTGGCGCGCGCGACCCGTGCTCAAGGAGCAGTTCGCGCACGCCCTCGACACGTGACCTGGCGCCTAACAGACCGGCGTGTCGCGCCGGTCCGTTAGGCGCGGGCGTCAGTGCATCTGCTTGAGCATCTGGTCCACGCGTTCCGCGGACTGCGGCATGTCCTTCTCGAGCGCGGTGAGCAGGGCGCGCGCCGAATCGCGCATGCCGGCCGAGTCGAGTGCTTCGGCCTGCAACACGGTCTTTTGAAAGCGGAGCCGGCGATTGTCGGGCGCGACCGTGATCGAGTCCAGCGCCGCGAGCGCGCCGCGCGCGTCCCGTTTGTCGCGCACCATCGAAGTGATGCGCAACAGGAGGGCAGACGTGTCGCCGGGCATGAGCGTCTGCAGTTGCTCGGTGAGTTGCGCCGCCGCGTCGCGCTGCCCTGATCGGCGATCCACCTGGGCTTTGTCGTACAAACCGGCGACGAGCAAACGCCGCACGTCTGCGGTGTCGCCGCTGCGTACACCCACGCCGCCGCCGTAGGAATAGACGAGGTCACCACCGTGATCGCCGGCTTCGTAGAGGTACACGCAACCCACCACGCCCACCAGCGCCGATGCCGCACGCAGTCCCTTGGTGACGCCGGGCTTTCGCGCCGCCACGACGAGCAGCGCAATCTCGAGCAGCGCCACCACGAGGAAGATGTCGCGCGTGTCTTTCCCGTACATCTCGTGCACGTTCACCGCCTGTCGCGTGCCGGGGATCGATTCGACTTTCTCGTGTGCGTCGAGTCCGCTCTGCACCGCCACCACGCTCGCCGCCGTGCCTAACAAGAGCAACGTCGTCGCCATCCCGCTGCTGAACGACCATCGCGGGCCCAACGGAATGAGCGACACGACGCGCGCCACGACGCCCACGATGAGGAGCGCGACGACGAAATGCACCACCTGCGGATGAAGGCTGCCGATATCAGGCACGGGACCGGACTCCGGGAGAAGGATCGCTTAACCAGTTCATGACGCGCGCTACACGCTATCCCAACAGTTTGCCCGGAGTCAACCGGTGCGGGGCCTATGTGCGCACAGCACCCGTGGCTGGCAGTCCAGTGGCCGTGTACCACCAGGCTGCCCCGCACGTTAACGTTCGAATCGGTTGGCCGTACCTCGTTCACCATGAACACCAGGGCCATGCACACGCCGACACGCATTCGACCGCCGAGCGGCGCGCACACCGTGCGCGCTGTCGTCACTCTCGCACTCTACACCGTGCTGGTGCCGGCCGCGGCCGCGCAGCAAACCGACTCGATGGACCGCCCCGGCCTTCCTGACACGTCGATCTTCGCGCCGCTGCGTCTGCCCTCGCCTAACGAATTCCGCCTCGCCGACGGCGAGCCGGGACCGCGCTATTGGCAGAATCGCGCCGACTACGACATCAAGGCGACCCTCGACACGGCAACCCAAACGCTGACGGGCGAGCTGACGCTGCACTATACGAACAACTCGCCGGTCGCGCTCGATCACATCTGGCTGCAGGTGGAACAGGATGCGT
>JANWIK010000015.1 GCA_025449955.1 Gemmatimonadaceae bacterium | reverse complement strand
GTCAGCCAAGGTCGACACCGACATCACCGAAGACACGATTCGCGCGCTCGCGCTGCCCTTGGGCTTCGTCGACGTGAAGGTGTGCGCGGTCGACGAGACGTGGTCTGGCCTCAAGCTGGTCGTGCGCAAGGAACTCCGGTAGCATCTGCGCGCGTTCATCGCGCGATACCTTCATCGCACCTGCACCGCGCGAACATTCCGCTTTCCCTCTCGACAATGCACCTCTTCAGTCCATTGGCGCTGCGCGACGTCACGCTGCGCAACCGGATCGTCGTGTCGCCCATGTGCCAGTACTCGAGCGACGACGGGTTCGCCAACGATTGGCATCTCGTCCATCTCGGGCAATTCGCGGTGGGCGGGGCTGCCATGGTGATCACCGAAGCAACGGCGGTCACGGCCCAAGGTCGCATCAGTCCGCAGGACCTGGGTCTCTGGAAGGACGAGCACATCGATATGCTCGCGCGCATCGGCCGATTCGTCGAAGCGCACGGCGCGGTATTCGGGACGCAGCTCGCGCACGCGGGACGCAAGGCGAGCACCGGTCGCCCATGGGAAGGCGGCGGTCCAGTGGGCGTGGATCGCGGCGGATGGACACATCTCGCGGCGCCAAGTGCGCTCCCATTCGACACGCACTATCAGACGCCTGATGCACTCGACCAACCGGGGATCGCGCGCGTCGTCGCGTCGTTTCGCGCGTCGGCCGAGCGCGCGCTGGCGGCCGGTATGCGCGTGATCGAGCTGCACGCGGCGCACGGATATTTGCTGCACCAGTTTCTCTCGCCACTCTCGAACGTGCGCACGGATCGATACGGCGGATCGTTCGAGAACCGCGTCCGATTGACGCTCGAGGTGGTGACGGCGGTGCGCGAGGTGTGGCCGGAGCGGCTGCCGCTCCTGGTGCGTCTGTCGGTCACCGACTGGCGCGACGGCGGATGGACGCCCGATGAGTCCGTGGCGCTGGTCGGTCGGTTAGGCGCGCTGGGCGTGGATGCGGTCGACTGCAGCTCGGCCGGCGTGGTGCCGAGGGTGGAGATCCCGGTTGGGCCGGGGTATCACGCCGCTTTCGCGGCGCGCATCCGGCGCGAGACCGGCGTGCGCACGTGTGCCGTCGGGCTCATCACGGACTCCGCGCAGGCGGATACGATCGTGCGATCCGAGCAGGCGGACCTGGTGGTGATGGCGCGTGAGTTGCTGCGGCGGCCGCACTGGCCGTTGCAGGCGGCGCACGAATTGGGTCGCGAGGCGCCGTGGGCGCCGCAGTACGAGCGGGCGAAGCCGAAGTAGCGCTGCCTAACGACTACGACAGGTGCGCGGCAGCGCGATTGCCTAACGCTGTGGCGGGAACAGCGCCATGAGCTCCGGAACCTGCCCCGCCGCCATCCACCCCGCCATGCCGTGTCGCCAGACCAGCGTCTCCGGTGTGAGGATGCCGGGAACCACGAGCGCGGCCTGATCCACCGGTCCCTTTCGCTCACCGCCCACGGCATAGTACCACGCGACCACCGGGAGCGGCGGCGGTTCGTACGCGCCGACGGCCGGTGCCCCAGGCAATGGCGGCGCGGCTGCCGCAACGGCGCGCTGACCGAGTGCCGCGCCCATCCCGATGCCGACGCCGGCGGCCGCGCCGCCGCCGGGATTGCGCGCCGCCTCGCGAATCGCATCGGCGCTCTGCAGCTGCGTGTACGAGTCGAGCTGGCCGCGCAGCATGCTCATACGCGTCTGTTGATCGAGCGTCGCTTCAACCTCGCTCGGCAGCGACACGTTCTCGATGACGAACTGCGTGATGCTCAATCCGTATTGGTCGAACTGCGGCGCCACGCGCTGCTGCACGCGCGCGCCGACCTCGGCGTACTTCGCGGACAACTCGTAAATCGAGATGCCGCCGTCGGCGAGGACCCCACTCACTTTGGCCACGATGAGATCGCGCAGTTGATCCGCGATCTGATCGATGACGAAGCCGGCCGTGGTTCCGCTCAACTGTTCCACGAACTTTCGTGCGTCCACGACGCGCATGGCATACGTCCCGTACGCCCGCAAGCGCACCGGTCCGAGCTCGGCGTCGCGAACGATGACCGGGTTCGTCGTGCCCCACTTCTGATCGACGAACTGGCGCGTGCTCAGGAAGAGGACGTCCGCCTTGAACGGACTCGCGAATCCGTACTTCCAGCCCTGGAGCTTCGAGAGCACCGGCATGTTTGCCGTCGTCAGCTCGTGGCGCCCCGGTTGATAGACGTCGGCGATGCGACCCTGGTCGATGAGCATTGCCGTCTGCGCGGGCCGCACGATCAGTTGCGCGCCGTTCTTGATCTCGTTCTGCGGGCGCGAAAAGCGCCATGCCATCGTGGTGTCCGACTGATCGGGCCATTCGATGATGTCGATCAGCTCGCCGGTGATGAATTCGCGTAGCGTCACAGGGGTCTCCCGAGGGAGGGCGTCGGTCAGTGAAAGATCGCGTCCAACAACGTGCGCAACGACACCGCCGGCGCGTTGGAGGAATCGACGTGGATGGTGAACGAGCTGAAGGTCGTGCCGTGGGTCCCCGCCAGAAGGCTGGGGTCGGAAAAGCCTAACGCACGCTGCTCGAGGGCGCGCTGTGCGTCGTCGTGCTGGCGCAGTTGCTGCATCCCGCCCCTGGCGACAAAGTCGAGCACGCCGTGCAACTCGTCCTTCTCGAACCACACGCCGTGTTTCTTGCAGACGTCGATGATGATGCCGGATGCGTGCGCGAAGTTGACCCGATTCATCACCTTGCGACATTCAGGGCAGTTGACGTAACGCACCTTTGACGCTTGGGCGATCGTGGCCGTCCCCGGGGTGCATCCAGTGGCCGCGGCAACTTGACCGCGCGCATCTTTGTCGGCGCACAATGCACCGAACGCGTCGGGCGAGAGCCATGAGCTGCCGCACTTCGCGCACTGGTGCATGGTCGTCGCGCCCACCTGAACGGCGGGCATGTCCCCATCGCACCCCGGACAGTGGAGCACCGCACCGCTCGCAGCGGTTGGATCCACCGACTTGGCGCCGCAGTGCGGGCAGAACTGCGAGCCCACGAGCATCGATCCCATGCACGCCGGACACGCGACCATGGCGAGACGCGCGCCGCAGTACCCGCACTGCGTCGCGTCGGGTTTGGATGGGGCGCCGCAGCTGGGACAGTTGAGAGACGTAGGCATCGATGGAGCGGGCGGGCGCGGAGATGAGTGCGGAGGCGGCCGTATCGGATGGACGTTCCGCTGCGCCGGCGAGTCACGGGGCGCGATCGCAGACCCTGGTTCGCCTCGCGTCCCTAGCTCACCACGTCAGCTCGCCCATCATCGCCGCGTAGGCGTCGATGCCGTCCCAGACATTCTGCAAGCGAACGTTCTCGTTCGCCGCGTGCTGATTGTCGTCGTGATTCGACACCGGGAGGCCGACGAGCGGCGTGTGAAAAATGTCGTTGAACACGTAGAGCGGCACGCTGCCGCCGAGCATCGGCGCCACGGCGACGGGCTCGTCGGAGGCATGGGTGGCCGCGGCGATCACGGCGCGCGCCGCCGGCGACGACATATCCGAGCGGAACGCCGGATAGCCGGCCTTCTCCCAGTCGAGCTTGATGAGCTTCGCGTGCGCGCGCCGCATCGCCACGTTAGGCGTGTCGGCGACGATGGTCCATCCGATCGAGCGGAGGTAAGCTTCCAGCTTCGCGCGCACGGTGTCGGGCTTCTGGTCGGGCACCAGTCGGAAGTCGATGGATACTTGGGCGTCGACTGGAATGGCATTGGCCGCCTCGTCGCCCACTTTCCCTGCCCTGATGCCGCGGACGTTGAGCGCCGGGCGCATGATCGCATCCGCCAAACCGCCGTGCGATTCGGTGCCGCCGATCTCGAATTCGTCTTTCAGCTCGTCTTCGACGGGCGGCAGCGCGGCGATCGCCGCCCGTTCGGCCGCGGTCTCGGGTCGCACGTCGTCCATGAAGCCCGGAATGCGGACGCTGCCGTTAGGCGCGCGCAGCTCCGCGATGAGCGTCGCCGCCATGGCGGCCGGATTGGGGACCCAGTTGCCGTAGTGCCCGTCGTGCAGCGCCTTGACGGGCCCGTAGATCGTGGCGTCGAGTCCGATCACGCCGCGCGCGCCGAAAAAGAGCAGCGGGCGCCGCGACTGGTGCACCGGCCCGTCGCCGATGAGCCAGAGGTCCGCGGACAACTTGTCGCGATTGGCGCGCAGGATGTCGGCGAGATGCGGCGACCCCGATTCTTCCTCGCCCTCCCACACTACCTTGATGTTGACCGTCGGCTTCCTGCCTAACGCCTTGAGCGCGTCGAAGGCGTTCAGGAACGCGATTTCGGAAATCTTGTCGTCGCCGGTCGAGCGCCCATAGAGCCGCCATTCGGGGTCGTACGGCGGCTTGGCGGTCGACAGGTTCACGACCTGGCCGCCGCTGCCTAACGGAGCGCTGCGGACGACGGGGTCGAACGGCGGAGTCGTCCACTGCGCGGGCGTGACCGGTTGGCCGTCGTAGTGTGCGTAGAACACGACCGTGCGCGCGGCGCCGGGCGTGGCGAGCGACCCGAACACGACCGGTGACGCGCCGGGAACGGTGAGCAGCGACGCGTCGAACCCGCGATCCCGGAGTTGTTGTTCGAGATACGCGGCCGCGGCCGCAACACCGGCCGGATTTGCGGCGACGCTCGGAAACCGCACGAGTTGGTCGAACTGCGTGATGATTTGCGTTTCGTGCGCGGCGCGCCAGCCATCCACGTCGTGCTTGAGCTGGTCGCCAGCGGCGGGCGACAGGCACACCACACCGGCGACCACGACCGCACCGATTGCCCAACGCATGTCTGTCCCTGGAGAGGGTGTGTAGCGGAGTGCCCGAGGCGAGAATCGAACTCGCACGCCGTTGCCGGCGCGGGATTTTGAGTCCCGTGCGTCTACCAGTTCCGCCACCCGGGCGAGACGCGCAATCTAGCGGGAAGGTGGAACCGGCTCAACCGCTCGCTACGGGCGGGCACAGTTTGCATGATCCGCGCGATGACCAGTGCGTGATCCATCCGTGGCCCTACCGATGCAGACGCGGGCCTCGATCGGGGTGACCCCGGTCGACCAGCATTCGGATGCCCGTGCAGCGGGCCGGCTGATACGCTCATGATGAAAGGATGAAGGCGGAAACACGGGACACAGCGGATCGTTCCGTTAGGCGAGATGCCGCGACTCGCACTGGCGGAGCCCCTTTTTTAACAGGCTTTTCTGTTGTTGCTTTATCCGCCGTTATCCCGTGTTTCCGCTTTGATCCGTTCAACATGAGCGAAGGAACCGGCTAGGCACGCCCGACACGATGTGCGTGGTGACCGCTGCACCGTGAATCGAGGAGGCGGCGCCGTCATCTCGGCGGCCGCGCGTTGATTCGCGCGCCGCGTGGCTGGCGCTCGACCTGACGCTGGCGCATCTGGGTGAGCCGCTTCCGGAGCTGTTCCTGCAACGCCGCATACTTGGCGCGCTGCACCGGCGTCAGGAATCCGGACAGATCCTTCTGCTCCTCGCGGAAGATCTGGAGACGCGACTGCTGGATCTCGTTCATTTGATCCAGGTACCCGCCCACCTTCTCCTGGTCGGCCTTGTCGCCTAACTGGAGCTCGGCGCGCAGCGAGAGGCGCAGGTACCGCTCGCGCTGGTTCAAATCCCGTCGCGGCGCTTCGTACCTCTTGTTCACTGCTTGCAGCTGCGCGTACTGCTGGTCGCTCAGCTGCAACTGCCGGCGCACCACCTCGCCGAGTCGCAGGCGCAGCTGCTGCTCGAGTTGGCGGCGCTCGGGCGTCTGTGCGTTAGGCGCCGCGCCCGCCGTGTCGGCTGCCGGCGGCGGCGCGTCCTGCTGCGCGACCACGGATGTGACGCCGGCCAGCATCGCGACGGCGACGATCGTGAGGATGCGCCGCGTCATTGCCCACCGCCGTCGTCGATCGGATAGCTCACGGGCGCCGGGTCGGCATCCGGAATGGCCGTTAGGCTATCCAGCGACTGGAGCAGCATCTTCACGTCGCCGTCGGACAGGTCGTTCACGCCGCCATCCATCACCAGCCCGCGGTGTCCGGTGCTGGCCAGCATCTGCGGCGCCGTGGGCGGCGTCCTGACGGCCGCGGCCGGTTGGCGCTGCGTGGCGGGCGGGCCGGCGGCGACCGTCGGCGCGGGCGTGACGGAGTCCGGAGCATGCGACGACGCGGTGCCGGCGGTCGCATAGACCGGCGACGACTGGCGATGCGTGACCGCCCAGGTTCCCACCCCCAGCGCCGCGACGGCGAACGCCGCCGCGATGCGCCACACGATGAGCCGAGCGCCCGGCGCCGGCCGACGCGCGGCCAACGGCCTCACGTCAGGCGAAGATGCCGCCGTGCCGCGCGACGCGGCCACCGCGGCCGCGATGCGCGCGACGTCCACGCGCGGCGCCGGCGCCAGCGCGGACCGCATCGACCGCAAGAGCTCCAACTCGGCCGCGCACTCGGCGCACGACGCCACGTGCCGCGCCACCTCGGCGCGCGTCGCAGCGTCCAACCGCTCGTTGAGCAGGTCGGGCAAACGATCCCGCATGTCGCCCCGCGGACAATCAATCATGAAGAAACTCCTTGATCGCACGCATCGCGTTATGGTAGTGTACCCGCGCCGCCCCTTCGGTGCTGGCGACGACCGCTGCGATCTCCTTGTACGACATTCCCTCCGTCACCCGCAGCGTGAACACCTCGCGCTGCATCGGCGTCAGCTGCTGGACCGCGCGCCGCATCTGCTCCGCTGTTTCGCCGGCCACCGCCGTGTCTAACGCATCGTGCTCGGTGACCGCGTGCCACTCCTCGATCGAGACGACGTCGCGCTGGCCCTTTCGGCTCCGCGCCCGGTCGCGCACCAGATTGTGCGCGATCGTGAAGAGCCAGGTGCGCAGCGAGCTCTCGCCCCGAAACCCGTCCAGCGACCCGAACGCCCGGACGAACGTGTCCTGCACGACTTCTTCGACGTCGCCGCGCTCGCCTAACCCCGCGACGAACCGCGCCAGCGGCGTCGCGTGACGCTCCACCAATAACGTCGCGGCCCGTTCGTCCCCGCTCCGCCACCGTGCGATGAGCGCGTCGTCATCCGGCTCCTCGGCCGTCCGGCTGGGCTCAGTCATCCCGTCGCCAAGTGAGACGGAGATCACACCCGGGTGTTAAGCGTCGCTTGACTCGCTGATTTGCGGGGCCTAGGTTCCATTTGAACGATCGTTCGAACGCGCGCTGGGGGGCGGAATGGCCGGTCCAACCCGGGATCAGAAGCTCGACACGCTGCTCTCCGCGGCGGCGAAAGTGTTCGCCGAGCGGGGCTACCACGAGACGAGCATGCGGGATTTGGCGCGTGCGTCGGGCGTGTCGTTGGCGGGCGTCTACTACTACGTCCAGAGCAAGGAACAGCTGCTCTACCTTATCCAGAGCCGCAACTTCGAGGCGGTCATCACGACCATGCGCGCGGCGCTCGACGGCGTCACCGATCCCATCGAGCGCATCGGGCGATTCATCGACAACCATCTCGACTACTTCGCGTCGCACATGGCGGAGATGAAGGTGTTGTCGCACGAGGCGGGCGCGTTGCAAGGCGACTATCTGCAAAAAGTGAACGACATGAAGCGCGAATACACGCGGGCGTTGATGGATGTGCTCGCCGACGTGGAGCGCGCGCACGGTCCCGCGCACTCGAATCGTCGTGTCGCGGCATACTCGCTCTTCGGCATGATGAACTGGATCTATAACTGGTACGATCCGTTGGGCGATATCGGCGTGGAAATGCTGAGTCAGAACGTCTGCCACTTGTTCTTGGGTGGATACGTGGGGCTGCCGGTGTCCGATGCCGCGATGCCCCGCTCGTCGGCGGGATGACACTTGCTCGCGCTCCACGATCGGCGCGCGACGACACCATGGACTCTTTACACCCGAGGTTGATCGATGGCTACCGCCACAGTAACTGACCGCGAGACGGCGACGCTGGTCACGTACAGCTTGGATGGCAACATCGCGATCATCGAGCTGAACGATCCGCCGGCGAACACGTACACGCACGAGATGATGCGCCAGTTGGACGAATGCATCCTCAAGGCGCGGTTCGACAACACGGTGCAAGTGATCGTGCTGCGCGGCGCGGGCAACAAGTTCTTCTCGGCGGGCGCGAACATCAACATGCTCAACGAGATGGATCCGACGTTCAAGTACTACTTCTGTCTGCACGCGAACGAGACGTTGAGCCGTCTCGAGCAGACGCCCAAGCTGGTGATCGCGGCGATCAACGGACACTGCGTGGGCGGCGGACTCGAGATCGCGATGGCGTGCGACATTCGGTTAGCCAAGCAGGACGCGGGCAAGATCGGGTTGCCCGAGGTGAATCTGGGCGTGCTGCCGGGTACGGGCGGCACCCAGCGGCTCGCGCGCCTGGTTGGGAAAGCGAAGTCGATCGAGCTCATGGTGACGGGCCGGACGTTCTCGTTCGAAGAGGCGCAGACGTTAGGCATCGTGAACGAGGTCTACGGCAAGGACGGCTGGTGGGACAACGTCCTGCTCTACGCGCGGCAGTTCTGTCTGCCCAACAAGGCGGCGATGGCCGTTGGGCACATCAAGCGCTCGGTCCAGTCGGGCGCCGAGGTGCCGCTCGAGTACGGATTGGCGATGGAGCGCGAGCTGCAGAGCCTGCTGTTCAAGAGTCTCGATGCCAAGGAAGGCATCGGGTCGTACGTCGAGAAGCGGCAACCGACGTTCAAGGGCAAGTAGGCGCCGGCGATGACGGCAGTCGAGACGGAGCGGTTCCCGACCCGGCTCATCATCCATGGTGAGCCGGTGGAGGCGGCGTCGGGGAAGTCGTTCGGGGTGGTGAATCCGGCGACGGAAGAGACGATCGCGCAGGTGGCCCAGGCCGGCGTCGAGGATGTGAACCGCGCGGTGGAGTCGGCTCGGCGCACGTTCGAGAGCGACGCGTGGCGGAGCCTCTCCGCGCGGTCGCGCGGCCAGATGCTGTATCGGTTAGGCGAGCTCTGTCTCACGCACAAGGACGAGCTGGCGCGGCTCGAGACGCTCAACAACGGGAAGCCGATCTTCGAATCGGGCATCGACCTGCGCCTCACGGCCGAGACGTTCATGTACTACGGCGGGTGGGCGGACAAGGTGTACGGGGAGACGATCCCCGTGGACGGCCCGTTCCTCAACTACACGCTGCGCGAGCCGTTAGGCGTGATCGGCGCCATCGTGCCATGGAATTTCCCGATGTCGCTGGCGGCGTGGAAGATCGGGCCCGCGCTGGCGTGCGGGAATACGATCGTGCTCAAGCCGTCGGAGGAGACGCCCTTCACCGCCCTGCGGCTGGCGGAGCTGGCGCTCGAGGCCGGGTTCCCGGCGGGCGCGTTCAACTGCGTCCCCGGTCCGGGCCGCGTGGCCGGGATGGCGCTCGTCGAGCACGAGGGCGTGGACAAGATCGCGTTCACCGGATCGACCGAGGTGGGCAAGGCGATCATGCGCGCCGCCGCCGGCACGGTGAAGAAGATGTCGATGGAGTTAGGCGGCAAGTCGCCCAACATCGTCTATGCCGATGCGGATCTCGATGCGGCGGCGCGCGGCGCGCTCAACGGCATCTTCTACGGCAAGGGCGAGGTGTGCGCCGCCGGCTCGCGCCTTCTCGTGGAAGCCGACGTCAAGGACGCCCTGCGCGACAAGATGCTCGAGCGCGCCAAGAAGATGGTGGCCGGCGACCCGCTGCACCCGAAGACCCGGTTAGGCGCGATCGTGTCCAAGGCGCAGATGGAGCGCGTGTTGGGCTACATCGAGAGCGGCCGCAAGGAAGGCGCGACACTATTGTCCGGCGGCGAACGTGTGCCGGTGAACGGCAAGGGCTACTTCGTGGCGCCCACGATTTTCGGCGACGTGGAGCCGGGCATGACGATCGCGCGCGAGGAGATCTTCGGCCCCGTGCTCGCGATGATGACGTTCCACGGCGGCATGGACGGCGCGATTCCGTTAGCCAACGACACGATCTACGGCCTGGCCGCCGGGATCTGGACGCGCGACATCAAGAAAGCGCTCCGCACCGCGCGCGCCGTGCGCGCCGGCACGGTGTGGGTGAACACGTACAACATGTACGACGCGGGGTCGCCGTTCGGCGGCTACAAGCAATCGGGATTCGGGCGTGAGTTAGGCTCGTACGCGCTCGACGGGTATACGCAGGTGAAGTCGGTATGGGTGGACCTGTCGTGAAACGGGGAAGCGGACGCCTGCGGCGTCCTTGGGGAAGCGCTGCGCGTGGGGAACCGGGCGCCTACGGCGCCCTCGGGGAAATGGGCGGGGACTGTCGGCGACGCCCCGTTCCCGGTTCCCTAAGCGCAGCGCTTCCCCAAGCGAGCGAACAGCGAGCGCTTCCCCCGCTATGACCGTTCCCGTCATCGTCGCCGCCCTCCGCACGCCCATCGGCCGCCACGGCGGCGCGCTGGCGCGCGTTAGGCCGGACGACCTGGCGGCCGGCGTCCTCCGCGCGCTCGTCGAGCGGACGGGTGTCGATGTGGCGTCCATCGATGATGTCATACTCGGCTGCGCGAATCAGGCCGGGGAGGACAACCGGAACGTGGCGCGGATGGCGTCGCTGTTGGCGGGATTGCCGGTCGAGATTCCGGGACAGACCGTGAACCGCTTGTGCGGGTCCGGACTGCAGGCCGTGGCGAGCGCGGCCCAGGCGATTCGCGCGGGTGAAGGCGAGGTGTTCTTGGCCGGCGGCGTCGAGAGCATGTCGCGGTCGCCGTGGGTGATGCTCAAGCCCGAGGAACCGTTTCCCCGCTCCGCGCCGGTCGCGGCCGACACCACCGTCGGCTGGCGATTCACCAACCCCCGCCTGCCGCGCGAGTGGACGATTTCGTTAGGCGAAACCGCCGAAGAAGTCGCGAGGCGATGCGGCGTCACCCGCGCGGAGCAGGACGCGTTCGCCCTCGAGAGCCAGCGGCGCGCGGCATGCGCCGTGGCGGACGGCCGCTTCGACGCCGAGATCGTGCCGGTGACGGTGGCGGGTCGGCGCGGTGAAACCACGGTCGTGTCGCGCGACGAGCATCCGCGGCCGGACGTGACGATCGAGGGGCTGCGCGCGATGAAGCCGGCGTTCGTGAAGGACGGCGGCACGGTGACGGCGGGCTCGTCGAGCGGAATCAACGACGGCGCGAGCGCGTTGCTCGTGATGTCCGAACATGCCGCGCGGCGCGCCGGTCTGGCGCCGATGGCGCGCATCGTCACATCGGCGGTGGCCGGTGTGTCGCCGGACGTCATGGGAATGGGCCCCGTGCCCGCCACGCGCAAGGCGCTGGCGCGCGCGGGACTCCGGATGAGCGACATCGATCTCGTGGAGCTCAACGAGGCGTTCGCGTCGCAATCGGTGGCGTGCCTGCGCGAATTGGGCTGCGATCCGGCGCGCGTCAACGTCAACGGCGGTGCCATCGCGCTGGGGCATCCGTTAGGCGCGTCGGGCGCGCGGGTGCTCACGACGCTGGTCCACGAGATGGGACGGCGGCAAGCGGCGCGCGGACTGGCCACCATGTGTATCGGCGTCGGGCAAGGCATTGCCATGATCGTGGAGCGCGCGCGATGAGCTACGAATACATTCTCGTTGACCGCGCCGACGGCGTGGGCACGCTCACGCTCAACCGGCCCGACAAGCTCAATTCCTTTGCCGGTACCATGCGGCGCGAGGTAGCGGACGCCTTGGACGAGCTCGAGCACGATGACGCCGTCCGCGTCATTGTCCTAACGGGAGCCGGGCGCGCGTTCTGCGCCGGCGCGGACATCGGCTACATGTCCGAGCTCATCGCCACGCGCGACGAGAAGGCGATGGCGGCGTTGGTCGAAGCGGGACGGCGCGTGGTGACCACCATGCGCGCGTCATCCAAGCCGGTGATCGGGAGCATCAACGGCGCGGCGGCCGGCGGCGGCGCCAACCTCGCGCTCGCCTGCGACCTCCGCATCGCGAGCGATCGCGCGTCACTCGGCCAAACATTCAATCGGATCGGTCTCCATCCCGATTGGGGCGCCACGTATTTCCTGCCGCGCCTGGTGGGCCCGGCCAAGTCGCTCGAGCTCGTCTGGCTGGCGGAGATGATCGACGCCGTGGAATGTCTGCGGCTGGGGCTGTTCAACCGGGTCGTCCCGCACGATGCGTTAGGCAGCGAGACGCGCGCGCTGGCGGCGACGCTGGCGGCCAAGCCGGCGTTGCCGATGGCCATGGCCAAGCGCGCGGTGTACGCGTCACTCGACCGGTCGCTGCCCGAGATGTTGGACTACGAGCTCGACGCGCAGCTCCAGTGCTTTCGGAGCGGCGATGCCAAAGAAGGGGTTACCGCGTTCCTGGACAAACGACGGCCGGCGTTCGGACAGCCGGCCCGGTGATTCGGCCCTGCCGTTAGGCATTGGGCCAGGCGCAGGTCTTCAACGGAGCATGACGCCATGGCGTTGACGAAGATCACGAACTTCGACGACTGGGTGGACCTGTTCAAGGTCTGGCAGGATGACATCGGTCTCGAAGCCGCAGAGCTCAAGGACTACAAGTTCGACGTGAAGCTCGCCGACTTGGATGTCCCGGAAATCGAGTTCGGCCACTACAAGGGCAATCACAAGTGGCCTACCGTAATGCACATTCCCGATCAGCGCATCCGCGACGCCCTGCAGACGCTCATCATATTTCAGGGCGACACGGAATTTGCGTCGGTAGAGCAGCAGCGCGCGCTCCTCGAGCACGCGCCGAGCGACTACGACTTGCTGGCGATCTATCGGGTGATGGCGGAAGAGATGCGGCACGGCTGGCAGATGTCGTATCTGCTCGTGGCGCACTTTGGCGACGAGGGCAAGCGCGAGGCGGAGAAGCTGCTCCAGCGCCGCGCCGACGAGCACGAGCGGCTGTTAGGCTCGTTCAACGAGAGCGTCGAGAATTGGCTCGATTTCTTTGCCTACACCGAGTTCATCGATCGCGACGGCAAGTACCAGCTGCAGATGATGTCGACGTCGGCATTTGCGCCGTTGTCGCGCTCGATGAAGCCGATGCTGCGCGAGGAGTCGTTTCATTTAGGCACGGGCAATAACGGGCTCCTGCGCATCATCAAGGCGGGCCGCATTCCAACCGACGTGATGCAGCGCTACTTCAACAAATGGGTGTCGACGGCGTTCGATCTCTTCGGCACCGATGCCTCGTCGTCGGCGCAGTGGGCATACACCTGGGGGCTCAAGGGACGCTTCGACGAGCGCACGAATCCGCAGTCGCCCGATCCGTCGCGGCTCAACGAGTACGCGCGCGAGCTGTACCGGCAGGAGGTGCAAGGTCTGATCGACCGGCTCAACCTGCACGTGCCGGAGCACCAGCCCAGGCTCAAGGTGCCGCACGTCAAGTTCAACCGGCGCATCGGGCAATACAAAGGGCAGACGTTCAACCTGGACGGCGAGCCGATCCCGCGTGAGGGATACAAGGAATACGTCGCGTCGGTGATGCCGACGGCCGCCGACCGTGAGCTCCTGCGCTCGATCTTCAAGGACAACGACTGGATCCAGCCGAAAAAGAGTGACGACTAACGCAGTTGGTCACGGGTCCGGCGTGACGGCGCGCCGGACCGGCCCCCACCCGCTGCTCATCGGCCATCGCGGCGCGCCGCGCGAGCGGCCGGAGAACACGCTGCCCTCGTTCATGCGCGCGCTCGAGTTGGGCGCGGACGGCATCGAGCTCGACGTGCACACCACGAAGGATGGCGTCGTGGTCGTCCATCACGACGAGGTGCCGCGGGCCGCGGCGCCGAGCGGCCGCCTAACGGGAAAGCGGATCGACGCGCTCACGTTCGACGAGCTGCAGGGCTTCTCGGTGCGCGGCATGGCGATCATTCCGACGCTCACCGAGGTGCTGGCGGCGGTGCGCGGGCGTGCCGACGTGTTCGTGGAGCTCAAGGGGCGCGGCGTCGAAGCCGCCACGATCGAGGTGATCCGGACGTCGCCCAACCCGGAGCGATGCGCCGTACACAGCTTCGACCACGATGCGGTGCGCCGCGCGCGCGCGTTGGCGCCCGAGCTGCGCGGCGGGATTCTCTTCGATCGGCCGCTGGACGACGTGGTGGCAGCCATGCGCGCCGCCCACGCACAGGACGCGTGGCCGCGCTGGGATCTGATCGACGCGGCGACGGTCGCGAGCGTGCACGGCGCCGGCGGCCGGATCATCGCCTGGACCGTGAACCGCACCGAGCGCGCGATGGAGCTCGCTTCGTTAGGCGTCGACGCGTTGTGCACCGACCACCTTCCGCTCATGCAGCAGACCCTGCGATCGATGGCCCTCCCCTCATGACGCCGTCCACGCCGACCGTCGCTGTCATCGGCGCGGGCACGATGGGGCACGGCATCGCGTACGTGTCGGCCCTCGCCGGATGCCGCGTGTGCATGACCGATGCGAACCCCGAGCAGCTGGCGCGCGGCGTTGGGCAGATCGCGCGCGCGTTCGAGAAAGCCATCGAGAAGGGCAAGTGCACCGCTGCCCAACGCGACGCGGCGCTCGTGCGCTTGACGGCCGCGCCGACCGCCGAAGAGTGCGCGGGCGATGCGACCATCGTCATCGAGGCGATTCCCGAGCGGCTGGACCTCAAGCAGCGGTTGTTCGCGTCGCTCGAGCGCGTGGTGCCGGCCGATGCGCTCCTGGCGAGCAACACCTCGTCGCTCTCGATCACCCAGATCGCGCGGCCGCTCAGCGCTCCGGAGCGCGTGTTGGGCATGCACTTCTTCAATCCGGTGCCGGTGATGAAGCTGCTCGAGATCGTGCGCGGCAACGCCACGGACGACGGCGCGGTCGCGCGCGCGCGCGCCTTCGCGGCGCTGGTAGGCAAGCAGGCAATCGTGGTGCTCGACACGCCCGGCTTCGCGACCAGCCGGTTAGGCGTGGTGCTCGGCCTCGAGGCGATCCGGATGCTCGAGCAGGGCGTGGCGAGCGCGGCCGACATCGATCGCGCGATGGAGCTGGGCTACAATCATCCCATGGGTCCGCTCCGCCTGACGGACGTGGTCGGCCTTGATGTCCGCCTCGCCATCGCCGAGCACCTGCACGATACCCTGCACGACGACACCTACCGGCCGCCGCAGCTCCTGCGCGACAAGGTCGCGCGCGGCGAGTTAGGCAAGAAGTCGGGACAGGGATTCCATACCTGGGAGACCGAGCCATGACGGATGGCGGCGTGGTGACGCTGGAGGTGCGCGGCCGGACGGCGCTGGTCACGATCAACCGGCCCGAGAAGCGGAATGCGCTCGATGCCCAGGTGCGCGGGGCGTTCCTCGAGGCGATCGCGTCGGCTCGGGCGAACGACGTCGTCCGCGCGATCGTCGTGACGGGCGCCGGCGACAAGGCGTTCGTGGCCGGCGCCGACATCGGCGAGTTCGAGGGGCGCACCACCGTCGAGCAGTGGCGCGTGATGAAAGGCCCGACGTTGTTCGACGCAGTCGAGCGGTGCCCCAAGGCGGTGATCGCGGCGGTGAACGGCTATTGCCTGGGCGGCGGCATGGAGCTGGCGCTCGCCTGCGACTTCCGTGTCGCGAGCACGACGGCGCGATTCGGGCAGCCCGAAGTGAATTTGGGGATCATCCCCGGCGGCGGCGGCACGCAACGGCTGCCGCGCATCGTCGGGTTAGGCGCGGCGCTCAAACTGGTGCTCACGGGCGACATGATCGACGCCGCCGAGGCGCTCCGGTTAGGCCTGGTGGAAGAGGTGGTGGAGCCCGGTGCCCTGCTCGACCGCGCGCTGGCGCTTGCCGAAATGATCGCGACCAGGAGTCCGGTGGCCGTGGCCGCGGCCAAGGAAGCGACGCGCGCCGCGCTCAGTCTGCCGTTGGACGACGGCCTCAAGCTCGAGACCGCGCTCTTCCAGGTCTGCTTCGCGAGCGCCGACCGCGCCGAGGGCGTGCGCGCCTTCCTCGAGAAGCGCTCGGCGCACTTCACGGGCACGTGAGTGCGTTAGGCGGAGCGCCCGGCGCGCAATACGCGGTCACGGACTTCCACATCCACATCCAGCCGTGGCGGCAGCTCAAGCCGGCGGTGATGGAGACGATGCGCCGCGGCAAGGAGCAGCACTTCGATTTCCTGCTCGCGCTGATGGAAGATCCGCGGATGCTCTTGTCGATCATGGACGAGCAAGGCATTCAGCGCGTGGGGATGGTGAACTATCCGAGTCCCAACATCATGGGATTCAGCGACGACACCAACGGGTTCGCGGCGCGGTACGCCGAGGCGGATCCAGCGCGGTTGTTGCCCTACGGCGGCGTGGATCCGGTCACGACGCGCGATGCCGCCGCGGGCGTGGAGCGGCTGCTCGAGTTAGGCACGCGCGTGCTCAAGCTCCACCCGCCGCACCAGGCCTTCGCGGCCAACGACTACACACACGGCCTCGACTCGCTCGCCACCATCTATAAGATGTGCGAGGATCGCGGACTGCCGGTGCTCGTGCACACTGGAACGAGCATCTTCCCGGGCGCGCGGAGCAAGTATGGGAATCCGATGGAGCTGGACGATGTCGCCATCGACTTCCCCGATCTGCGGCTCATCATGGCGCACGGCGGCCGGCCGCTCTACATGAAGGAAGCGTTCTTCGTGTTGCGCCGGCACCGGCACGTGTGGCTGGATCTGTCCGGGATTCCGCCGCGGTCGCTGCTCGAGTATTTCCCGCGCATCGAAGAGCTCGAATCGCAGCTGCTCTGGGGCACGGACTGGCCGAGCCCGGGCGTCGAGAGCATGCGGAAGAACGTGGATCAGTTTCTGGCCCTGCCGTTGGCCGAGCGCGTGAAGCGTGCGGCGCTCGAAACGAACGCGCAGCGGTTGTTGCCGAGCCGCTGACCCTGGCGACCTTGTGCGTCGCCCCATAGCTTCCGCCCCCGACACCGCACCACCCCTCATCAGACGGAGGTCACGCGAAGCAATGCGCCTGCTCGCCCTCGCGCTTGCGATTGCCGTGGCTGGGTGCGCGAATTCCGCGCCCGCCTCGCAAGCGCCCGCCCCGGCCAAGGCCGCTACGACTGCTGCTGCGTCGAGCAGCGCGAGCGACACGACGCCGCCATCGACTGCCGGACCGGGCGCCCTCTCGGTGCCTAACGCCGATCCGTTCCCCAGCACCTACAAACCCTTTCCGTCCAAGCCGACGCTCATCGAGAACGTCACCATCTTCACGGCGGTGGGACCGCGCATCGTGAATGGCGCGCTCCTCATGCGCGACAACAAAATTGCGGCGGTCGGCAAGAGCGCCGATGATCCCGCGATCAAGCAGGCGGAGGGCGGCGAGTCGCCGGTGGTGATCGACGGCACGGGCAAGTTCGTCACGCCGGGCATCATCGACGTGCACTCGCACCTGGGCGTCTACCCTGCTCCGGCGGTGGAATCGAACAGCGACGGCAACGAGCTCGTGAATCCGGCGACGCCCTACGTCTGGGCCGAGCACTCGGTGTGGCCGCAGGATCCGCAGTTCCCGCGCAACTTGGCGGGCGGCGTCACCACGCTTCAGATTCTGCCGGGCTCCGGCAATCTGTTCGGTGGACGCAGCGCGATTCTCAAAGTCGTGCCGTCGCGCACGGTGCAAGGGATGAAATTCCCCGGCGCCAAGTACGGCCTAAAAATGGCCTGCGGCGAAAACCCCAAGCGCGTGTACGGCAATCGCGGCGGCCCGCAAACGCGCATGGGCAACGTGGCCGGCTATCGCGCGGAGTGGATCAAGGCAGAAGCGTATCGCCGCAAATGGGACGCGTGGCTCAAGAACCGCAAAGGCGATCCACCGCAGCGCGATCTGGGTCTCGAGACGCTAGCCGAGGTGCTGCGCGGCAACATTCTGCCCCAGATGCACTGCTATCGCGCCGACGAGATGGCACAGGTGATCGACATCTCGCACGAGTTCGGCTACAAGGTCCGCGCGTTCCATCACGGCGTGGAGGCCTACAAGATCGCCGACTTGCTCGCGAAGGAAGGCATCGGCGCCGCGGTCTGGGCCGACTGGGGCGATTTCAAGATGGAAGCGCTCGATGCCGTGCCGGCGAACATGGCGCTGCTCTGGAAGGCAGGCGTCAAGGTCATGATTCACTCGGACGATCCGTCGGGCTCGCAACGCCTCAATCAGGAAGTCGCGAAAGCGATGGCGTCGGGTCGCGCGATCGGTCTCAACATCACGGAAGAAGACGCGGTGAAATGGATGACGATCAATCCCGCGTGGGCACTCGATCTCGACAGCAAGATCGGGTCGATCGAGACGGGGAAAGATGCGGACGTGGTGCTCTGGTCCGGCGACCCGTTCAGCGTGTACACGCACGCCGACAAGGTGTGGATCGACGGCGCGATGCTGTTCGACCGGAGCGATCCACAGGCGCGGTGGCGCAGCGACTTCGAGCTGGGCTTCGTGCCCGATGTGGCGACGGGAGGGACCAAGTGATGCCATCACGCCTGCTCAACCTCGGGATCTGCGCGTTAGGCGCAGCGTTAGTCGCAGCATCGGTCGCGAGCGGCTCGGCCGCCGCGCAGACGATCGCCATCACCGGCGGCAAGGTGTATCCGGTGAGCGGTCCGCCGATCGAGAACGGCACGGTGCTCATTCGGGACGGCAAGATCGTCGCCGTGGGCGCGAACGTCACCATTCCGTCGGACGCCGAGAAGGTGGACGCGTCGGGCAAATGGGTGACGCCGGGTCTCGTGAACGCGGAAACTCAGTTAGGCCTGGTGGAGGTCGGGTTCGGCGCCGGCGCCAACGAATCGCGCGCCCGCAGCACCGATGGCGTGACGCCCGACTTCGCCTCGTGGGACGGGCTCAATCCGCGCTCGGTGCTGATTCCGCCGGCCCGCGAGGGCGGCGTGACCAGCGTCATGTCGACGCCGGTGGGCGGACTCATCGCCGGCCAGTCGTCGATGATCGACCTGTACGGCGACACGCGCGCCGACATGATTCTGCGCGCGCCGGCCGCGATGATCGCCGGCATCGGCGACGCCGGCGGCGATGGCGCCCCCGCCAAAGGCCAGGTGGTGGCCAAGCTGCGCGAGCTGCTCCAGGACACGCGCTATTATCAGAAGCACGTCGCCGATTTCGATCGCGGCCAGTCGCGCCAGTTGTCGGCCAGTCCGGCGGGGCTCGCGGCGATGGTGCCGGTGCTGGAAGGCAAGGTGCCGCTGCTCATCGACGCGGACCAGGCGAGCGACATTCAATCGGTGATCGACCTGCAGAAAGAATTCGGCATCAAAGTCATCATCGGCGGCGGCGAAGAAGCCTGGGAAGTGGCCGACCGCCTGGCCAAAGCCAAGATCCCGGTTTTGGCGGGCGCGATGTCGAACATTCCGATCTCGTTCAGTGCGTTAGGCGCCCGTCAGGACAACGTGGCCCTGCTCAGGAAGGCGGGCGTGCAGGTGGCGCTCATCGGCAACGGCGGCGGCGATGAAGAGTTGTTCAACGTCCGTAACATTCGCTACGAAGCCGGCAACGCCGTGGGCTACGGCCTCCCGTGGGATGACGCGCTCAAGGCGATCACCGAGACGCCGGCCGAGATCTTCGGCGTGTCGGACCGGATCGGCTCGTTGCAGCCGGGCCGCGAAGCCAACGTCGTGATCTGGGACGGCGACCCGTTCGAGTTCGCGACGCGCGCGGTGGCGGTCTACGTGCGCGGCCAGAAGCAGAACGACGTCTCGCGGCAGGACCTGCTCACCAAGCGATACGAGACGATGCCGCCGAGTTACGGACCGAAACCGTAAAGGGAAGCGGCGACTGGCGTCGCCTTGGGGACAAGGGAACCGGCGCCTAACGGCGCTGCGGGGAACGGGACCGAGGATAGATAGAAGTAGGACTCGAGGCGTGAGTAGGAAACGAAGAACCTCAACGGCATTGCCGTTGAGGTTCTTTTCGTTTGCTCGTTGCTCGGCGGAGCGTTCTCGCCTCCACCCATTTCCCGTTTCCCTTGTCCCTCAGGCCGCGCCAGCGGCCGCTTCCCTCGTGTCCGGGTACACCGAGACCTTGAACCGCAGCTTGCTCTTGTGCTCGAACTTCACCACGCCGTCGATCAGCGAGTAGATCGTGAAGTCCGTGCCAAGGCCGACGTTGCGGCCGGGATGAATCTTGGTGCCGCACTGGCGGATGATGATGTTGCCGGCGCGCACGCGCTCGCCGCCGTATTTCTTGACGCCGCGATACTTGGGGCCGCTGTCGCGACCGTTGCGGCTCGAGCCTACGCCTTTCTTGTGAGCCATGGCGAACCGTCAGCCGAGTGAGATGTCGTTGATCTTGACGTCGGTGAACTTCTGGCGGTGTCCCTGCTTCCGCGAGTAGTTCTTCCGGCGCTTGAACTTGAAGACGATGATCTTGTCGCCCTTCCCGTGCTTTACAATCTCGCCCGTCACCGAAGCGCCGCTCACGAGCGGAGCGCCGGCGTGAACGGTATTGCCATCGGAGCCCAGCAGCACCTCGTCGAACGTGACGGCGGCGCCAACTTCGGCTTCGAGCGAAGGAATGCGGATTGTCTTGCCCGGCTCGGCACGGAACTGCATACCGCCGGTGCGAATAATGGCGTAAGTCATTGGAAGCGTGGTTGGTACAGTCCTGTAAGCTAGTCGTGCGTACCCGCCGCGTCAACAGACGCGGATTCGCGGGGCACTGGGTCTGCCCAGTGCCGATTCGCGGTCTCTTCTCCCTATCCCCATTCCCCATTCCCTATTCCCTTCTCTTGATTTTTCGGCCAGGGTGTAGGCATCTTACTCCCTTGGAGTAGACAACCTACACCCACGCCCTCCGCCGCCATGACCAAGCGACACGCGCCGCTCACCCGCATCGAGCTGCTCCAGGGCACGCTCGACTTGATCATTCTCCAGAGCCTGCGCTGGGGGCCGCGCCACGGATACGGATTGCTCCAGGTCATTCGCACGCTGTCGCACGGCGTGCTGCAGGTGGACACGGGGTCGCTCTATCCGGCGTTGCATCGCCTCGAGCGCCAGGAATGGATCGAGGCCAGTTGGGAGCAGTCCGAGAACAACCAGCGTGTGCGCGTCTACCGGCTGACGGCGGCGGGACGCAAGCAGTTGGCCGTCGAACGATCCAAATGGGAGCAGTTCTCCACGGCGATCGCGGGAATTTTCGCGGCGCCACCTGCCGAGGAGGTCTGATGTCACCCCGTGATCGTGGTGCCCGTGACGATGATCTCGACGCCGAGATCCAATCCCATCTCGACATGGCCGCGAAAGAGCGCATGAACCGGGGCGAGTCGCCGGCGGAGGCGCAAGCCGGCGCGCGCAAGGAATTCGGAAATGTCGGGATCGTGAAGGAAGTGACGCGCGACATGTGGGGCGGCGGCGGCGAGCAGATCTGGCGCGAGCTCAAGTATGCGACGCGCACGCTGCTCCGGTCGCCCGGGTTCGCCGCGGTCGCCGTGATCACGCTTGCGTTAGGCATTGGGGCGAACACCGCCATCTTCAGCGTCGTCAACGGCGTGATGCTGCGCCCGCTTGCGTATCCGCATCCCGGCGAGCTGGTGCTGATCACGAGTCAATTCCCCGCGTTGGGCTTCGACCAATTCCCGGTGGATGCCGCGGAGTTCCTCGAGTTCAAGGAGCGCAACCACTCGTTCGCGAATGTCGGCGCCTACTATGCCGGCGCGGTGAACGTCGGTGCGGCGTCGAGCCCGGCGCGCGTGCCGGCGGCGCTCGCCTCGGCGAGCCTGTTCCCGACGCTCGGCGTGGCGCCGGAGGCGGGCCGCTGGTTCACCGAGCAGGAGACGCTGCCTAACGCACCGCCGGTCGCGCTCCTCTCGGACGAACTGTGGCGCACCAGCTTCGGCGGCGAATCTTCGATCATCGGGCAGAAGGTGGACATCGACGGCGTCCAGACGCAGGTCGTCGGCGTCATGCCGCCGGGCTTCGACGTCCACGATCAGGGCATCCGGTTGTGGCAGCCGCTCACCCTCGACCCGGACAGCGTCAACAGCTATCGCGGCGGCCACTATCTGAATCTGGTGGGGCGGCTCAGGCCGGGCATTTCGCTCGCCACGGCGCGCGTGCAGCTGGAGCCGATGCTTGCGCAATGGACGCAGATCGACGGCGGCACCGCCAACGCGACGCCCGGCCAGAAGGGCTTCGTGCACACGCCTAACGTCAAAACGCACCGGCTGCGGTACGACGACTTGCTCACCGACATCGTGGGCAGCGCCGGCCGTGCGCTGTGGGTGCTCCAGGCGGCGGTGTTCCTCGTGCTGTTGATCGCGTGCGCCAATCTGGCCAACCTGCTCCTCATGCGCGCGGAAACGAAGCACAAGGAGCTCGTGCTGCGCGCGGCGCTGGGCGCGGGACGCGGCCGGCTCGCGCGCCAGTTCCTCGCCGAGAGTCTCGTGCTGTCGGTGACCGGCGCGGCGTTGGGGTTGCTCGTCGCGCGGTGGGGGTTGCACGCGCTGGTGCTGTCGAACAACGCCGGCATTCCCCGCGCCGCCCGCATCGGACTCGACGGACACGTGCTCGTCTACACGCTGGCGCTTGCGTTAGGCACGGGCATCCTGTTCGGCCTGGCGCCCATGCTCCGGCTCAACGCGCGCGCGATGAGTCTGTCGCTGCGCGAGGCGGGGAGCCGCACCACGGCCCACGCGTCGGCGGCACGCGTGCGGCGCGGACTCGTGGTGGCGGAGATGGCGCTCGCCGTGACGCTCCTCGTCGGCGCCGGACTGCTCCTCCGAAGCTTCGAGAAGCTCACGCGCGTCGACTCCGGATTCGACCGGTCGAACCTGGTCACGTTCAACATCGTGCTGCCGGCCGCAACCTACGCCGACAGTCTGCGGCGCGTGCGGTTCTTCGAGCGGCTCGACGAGCAACTGCAGCAGGTGCCGGGCGTCGAGAGCGCCGCGGCGATGTCGGGCCTGCCGCCGCTCCGGCAGGTGAATGCGAACGACACGCGCTTCGAGGGCTACGTCGCAAAGCCGGGCATACCGCCGCAGAATGTCGACTACTACAACTTCGTGACGCCTAACTATTTCTCGAGCATGCGCATTCCGCTGGTCGAGGGTCGCTCGTTCGGACCGTTGGACGGCGCCACGTCGCCGCCGGTGGCGATCGTCAATCAGACGCTCGCCCGTCTGTTCTATCCGGGTCAGAGTGCGATCGGACACCGGTTGCAGCCGGGCGGTATCGCGGATACCGCGAAGTGGTACACGATCATCGGTGTCGCCAAAGACGTGAAGCAAGGCGGCGTGGACGCGAAGACGGGTACCGAGCTGTACATGCTCGACAATCAGAGTCCCACGTATTTGGGCTACGCGCCGCGCAACATGAATTTGGTCGTGCGATCGACGCTGGCGACGGACGTGTTGTCGCCATCGATCCGCCGAGCCGTGGCGTCGCTCGATCCGGCGTTGCCGATCGTCGGGTTGCGCAGCATGGACGAAGTGTTCGAGGATTCCCTCGCCCGTCCGCGATTCCTGGCCGAGCTCCTGATCATTTTCGCCGCGGTCGCGCTCGCGCTGGCCGCCGTGGGGACATACGGCGTGCTGGCCTACTCGGTGGCCGAGCGCCGTCGGGAGATCGGCATTCGGATGGCGTTGGGCGCGAGTGAAGGCGGCGTCCTAACGTTAGTGTTGCGTCAGGGAATGGTGTTGGCGGTGATAGGACTCGTGGTTGGGTTGGCCGGCGCGCTCGCGGTGACGCGGGTGGTGAGATCGCTGCTCTTCGGCGTCCAGCCCACTGATCCGGTCACATTTGCGGCGGTTGGGCTCTTCATGCTGGGCGTGGCGTTCGTGGCGTGCGTGGTACCGGCGCGGCGCGCGACGCGGGTGGATCCGTTGGTGGCGTTGCGATTGGATTGACGGCCTGCGCCGGCGTTTGCGCGGCGGGACCGGGGAGCATAATGTGAAGGTGGCGTTCATCACCTCCACATCGAGGGAGTCGTTCCATGCACCGCTTCAGCCTAGCCGTCGCATTGGTTGCCGTCGCATCCTTGCCGTTCGCGGCCAGGCCGCGGATCGCGAGCGGATCGGTTTCCGATACGCGCGCGATCTGGTCCGAGGTCTCGAAGTACATCACGCAGTCGGCGGAGGACATGTCGGACTCCGACTATCAATTTCGTCCCACGCCTGAGGTGCGCACGTTCGGCCAGATCATCGCGCACCTGGCCGGCACGCAGCACTTCATGTGCGCCAGCGCGTTAGGCGAGCCCACCGGGAGCGAGGACGACATCGAGAAGACGAAGACCACCAAGGCCGACATTGTGGCGGCGCTCAAGGCGTCCACCGAGTACTGCGCGAAGGCCTACGCCCAGACGGACGATCAGGTGTCGGGCACGGTGAAGTTGTACGGCATGGACCGCACGCGGTTCTACGCGCTGGTGCTCAACGCGACGCACGACAACGAGCACTACGGCAACATCGTGACGTACATGCGCATGCGCGGCATGGTGCCGCCCTCGAGCCGGCCGAGCACGACGCAGTGATGCGTTAGGCCTTGCGATGGTAATACAGGTCGAACGACGGCGCCCATGTCTTCCCGCCGTCGGTCGACCGCTCGCCGACCTGGCGCACCGTATTCGAATCGACGGGCGTGAAGGTCATCCGCACCTGCGCGGCGCCCACGTGTGCCGTTAGGCGGAGGCTGGTCCCCACCCACTCGCTCTCGCGGTACTCGGTCACGCTGCCGTACTGGTCGGTCCAGAACTGCTGCCACATCTTGAGCTGGGCGTTGTAGGCGTTGAGGCTCTTGCCCTCGCCGCCCTGGCCGTCGGTCCAGTTCTCGAGAATCACGCACTGGCCCAGGATCTTCTGGACCACGCTGTGGCCGACCGGCTGCCCGGCGGGGGTCGCGACGTTCCACTCGCCCACCCAGAAATCGAATTGATGCGACTCGGCGCGCGCGACGCAGGGTTCGCGTGCCGCGCGCATTTTGGCGATCACCAGTGCATAGCGCGGATCGGCGCGGACGTCGTCGAAGTCGTGGTCGCCGTCGAGGGTCGCCGGCTGCGCGAATCCGGCCGCGAGGGACGAGTCGAGCCACGCGAACGCGGAATCCCGCTCGTCCAGTCGCGCGTGCGCGGCGGCGACATTGTACACGATGGTGGGCGAGCGCGTGAGCGCGAGCGAGCGGCGATAGGCGGCGAGCGCGCCCTGATACTTGCCGGTCTCGTGGAGTGATATGCCTAACTGGGCCCAGTACCGGGCCGAGTCGGGCGACGAGCGCGTGAGCGGCTCGTAGGCCTCGGCGGCCGCGGCATAGTTGCCGGCGCGGTACAGCGAATCGGCGTGGGACGCGGGCGATGCACCGTATCGCGGCGCGCTGGCCGGCTTGTACGGCGTCTGCGCGCGAGCGCAGGGTACCATGCCTAACGCGATGGCCGCCGCCAGCATCGACACGCGGGACATACCGGGCCTCCGGCGAAGGATGTCCCAACGTGCGGCGGCCGGGATTGGTGCGCCACGGCCTTCACGAAATCAGAACACGACCCGGACCTCTCGGGCGTGATTGCACTCGCCTGCGCAGCATGGTTCGGCCCTCCAGGCGGCCGAGCCCGGCTCGTCGAGGCAGTTTACCAATCGGAGACGCGAGGTAAGGATACGTCGCCTAACGACCATTTTCCCGCGTCTCGTCTATCGATCGAAACAGGGGAGCAGTGCGCCGCTACGCAGCTTTGCGGGTGTTGCCGAGCTGCGGCCCAACGCACATCATTGGATCGACCAACGGCTAGGAGGAAATCTGCGCAGACTTGTCGCCAACGCAGCGTTAGCGGTGCGTATTCTTCGGCGTCACAGATCGTTCACCGTCGCCGCGATAGCCTGCTTGGCCCTGGCGCTGGCAGGCAACGCTAGCGCAGTTGCTGTAGCGGATGGGCTGCTGTTCCGTCCGCCGCCACACGTTGACGATGCAGGCCTGCTCTACCGTCTCCAGCTTCGATTCTTGTTTCGTGGCGGCGGCACTCCGCCGCAGCTCGACCCTGCCCAGTTGCCCTACGCGGACTATCGAGAACTGAGCGCGTCTTCGCTCCCAGATATCGAGTCGGTGGCTGCGTACAGTACTGAGGCCCTGGTGCTGGGCCGCGGTGACTCGGCGCAGCGGTTTGTCGTGACCTTTGCGAGTGGTTCGTTCTTTCGATTGCTAGGGGTGCATCCAGCGCTTGGACGTTTCCCTGATACAAGCGATGCAGCACGCACTCACGACGGCGCTGTGCTCTCTTTTGCGGCGTGGCAGCGCTTATTCGGAGGCAGTGCGTCTGTCGTTGGGCGTTCGTTACGTTTAGGCAACGGATCGTACACGATCGTCGGCGTTGCGCCTTCGGGGTTCAGGGGCGTCGATTTGACAGCTGTTGACGCATGGTTGCCAGTCGCTGCCGCGGTTCATGAGCGTCTGTCTGGCATGACGAACGAACTTGATGGGTCGATGTGGAGTGTGCTCACCCGACTGCCTCGCAGCGCGAGCCCGGCGCGAGCAACATCTGACCTGTCCGCGTATTTCCAACACCTGTATGCAGCGCGTTTCGGTACGCGCTTGGAAGCAGTTGTTGTTGCAAGCTTGCAATCGATAATCCCTGGTCGGGCCCAGGAGCAGACACAGGGTGCACGGGTCAGTCTTTGGCTCGCTGGTATGTCGGTCGTTGTTTTGCTCATTGCAGCGATCAATTTAGGCAACCTGATACTTGCGCATCTAGCCGCGCGCAATCAGGGGATCGCGGTTTGTCTAGCAATTGGCTGCAGCCGGATCGACATCGTGATGCAGGTCGTTTGCGAGACCATCATCCTCGTGATTGGAGGCACGGGTGCTGGGTTGGCAATTGCGCTGTGCATAAGTGGTTCGGTACGAGCGATTGTCCCGGAACTCAGCGGGACCGGCCGACTCATCGATTTTCGCGTCGTTGCCTGGACGACTGCGATGGCGGCGATAGCCGGTCTTGGCGCTGCAATCTTGCCCGCAGTGCGCGTTGCCAGGTCTGATTCGGTCCGCCAACTGCGAGTCCGGTCATCGACTTCAGACGGAGGGCGTTTGGGCGTGCGGAAAGGCATTGTGATTGCGCAGATTGCCTTGGCGTTTTCGTTGACTGTTGCCGCCGGGCTGTTTGCTAGGAGCCTCCACCGCATTGACTCGTTGGATCTCGGATTCCGGACCAATGGAATTCTGGTCGGAACACTGACCGGCAGCCAAGCGCCCGACCGTGAGGCGGAAGCGTCATCGCTCTTAGTCGGCGTTCTCAATCGCGTTGACGCGTTACCGGGTGTTTTGAGCGCAAGCCTTGCCCTGACCACTCCCGTCGACGCCGGCATCTCATGGCCGTTTTCGGTGCCGGATGCTGTTTCGCCGGTAGGGCCGGCGCAACGCAGGCTGGTGCGGCTCAATGCTGTTACGCCAACTTATTTCGCTACGATGGGAATCCACCTGCTTCAAGGAAGGTCGTTCCTCGAGTCAGATAATGTTCATACTCGGCCGGTGGCAGTCATCAACGAAGCTGCTGCCCGCGCGTTTTGGCCGGAGGGGCAGGCGCTTGGGAAATGCATTCAGTTAGATGCGAGTTCAGCCCAAGCTTCGGTCGAAGACGCTTGCGCCGAAATTGTCGGAGTTGTCGCCAATACCCGTGGGCTGATACGCCAGGGTGATCCTCAACTCGAGTACTACGCAGCGTTTTCTCAGTTGAACCACTTCCCGGTACGGGCTTCGCCAATTGTGATCGTTCGTGCGAAGTTTGAGCCAGAGGCTCTAGTCGGACCAGTTAGACAGGCGATGCAGACGATTGACAGCTCGTCATTCGCTACCGTGCGATCGCTCGATGAGATGCTTGATCCGCAGCGCCGTCCATGGCGCTTGGGCACCGCAGTGTTTGCATCGCTGGCGCTTTGCGCACTGGCACTGACGGGTCTCGGACTCTACGCAGTTATGGCCTACGGCGTCGTCTTACGGAGCCGGGAGTTAGGCATACGTCTGGCGATCGGCGCGCCGCCCGCGTCAGTCCTTCAATCCGTTGTTGTCCGAGGGCTCGGGACCGCCCTTTGGGGCGCCTCAATCGGGACGCCAATTGCACTCCTCCTTGAGCGAGTTCTCCGTAGCGTCCTTTTCGGCGTAGAGGGTGAAGACGTCCCGACCCTGGCACTCGCGACATTGGTTGTGTTGCTGATTTCTGTCGTGGCTTCTTATCTGCCGGCTCGGCGGGCGAGCCGAATGGATCCGCGCACTGTTCTTCAAGGCTGAGTTCCTACCGCGCGCGCCGTATCGCCAGCGGACGGCAGTGCAGCCGCGTCAGACGCTGAGACGGCGGCGGTTCGAGCAACACCGCGAAGCGCGAAAGCGATTGCGCTATCTACACGCTGCTTTGGAAGGAGGGAGTAGAGGTCTAGAAGTTTGGCCGCGCGTATGAGTGAGGACTGCGCGACTGAAAGGACGCGGCCCGTTTGAGAGATCACTATTAAGGACGGCACGTGCGCAACGTATTTCCCCTGCGCTGCCGAGTCCACAACCCACGCGAAGTGGTTGGGAATGTCTTCAGCGGCTATGTCGTGGTCAGGATTAAATGCAACGAATGCGACGCTGTCGCGTCTAGCTGGGGTCGCGTGGACCCATACCGAGTCCAATAGCTGACACGGAGGGCAATCGGGACGATAAAAGTAGATGTAGCGGTAATGCTGAGCGGGAAGGTCGCGAAGATTGGTATTGATGCCACGCGATGTTCGGAGCCTAACGCTCGGCAGACTGTCGCCAGCCGTAAGGAGCGCGTCGTTAACTGCGACGGCGCGTTGATCACGCGATATCAAAGAATCACTTGCCTGGCGCATCACGGCGATTTGCGTCCGATCTCGGTTGCTCGAGAATATG
>JANWIK010000014.1 GCA_025449955.1 Gemmatimonadaceae bacterium | reverse complement strand
GTTGGTCATCTCTTTGCCGCGAGCGACGCGTTCGACAGGCTGCACTTGGACCGGGTGATATTCATTCCCGCGGCGAGCCAGCCGTTCAAGCAAGGAGCGGTCACGGCATCCACGGCGGACCGGCTCGTGATGCTGCGGTTGTCTGTGGGCAGCGATCCTCGCTTCGCCGTCGATTCGATCGAAATCGATCGGGGCGGGTTATCTTACACGGTTGACACGCTGGACGCCTTGGCGGCGCGCGATCCAGAGTCGGAGCGCTTCCTGTTGATCGGCGAAGATCTGGCCGAGCAGGTCGCGACGTGGCGGCAGGCCGAGCGCATCGCTGATTTGGCGACCATCGTCGTGTTGGTGCGCGGCGACGACGTGGGGACAGGAAGCGGCGGTCGTTCGACGCTGCCCTTGTCCCGCATTGCAACGCGTCGCGTGGATGTATCGTCGAGCGAGATTCGCGCGCGCGTACGGGCCGGGTTGCCGCTCACGGGATTCGTGACCGAAGCCGTCGCCGACTACATTCGGTCGGCGTCGCTGTACCGATAGAGGACCATCCATGTTGAAGCCATTGCTCACCGCGGTTTTCGGCACGCGTCACGAACGCGAGATGAAGCGCGTTCAGCCGATCGTGGACGAGATCAACGCGCACTACGAGCGGCTCCACTCCGTGTCGGAAGAGGAGCTGCGCGGCCAGACGGCCAAGTTGCGCGGCATCCTTCGCGAGCGGACGTCGGAGCTCGACGCAAAGGTGGCCGAGCTCAAGGAGCGCAAGAAGCTCACCGAGAACGCGGACGATCGCGCCCAGATCGACGAAGAGCTGAGCGGCCAGGACGGGCGCGGCGGCGTCGAAGAGGAGCTGCACGAGGCGCTCAACGAAGTGTTGGACGAGATCCTGCCCGAGGCGTTCGCCACGGTGCGCGAGGCGGCACGTCGTCTGTTAGGCACCACCGTGATGGTCACGGGCCGCGACATGATCTGGGACATGGTGCACTACGACGTGCAGCTCATCGGCGGCGTCGAGCTGCACCTGGGCAAGATCGCCGAGATGGCGACGGGCGAAGGCAAGACGCTCGTCGCGACGCTGCCGCTCTATCTCAACGCGTTGGCCGGCCGCGGCGCGCACCTGGTCACGGTCAACTCGTACCTCGCCCGCCGTGACGCGCAATGGATGGGGCACGTGTACACGTACCTCGGCATGACGGTCGGGTGCATCGACGACAGCGAGTCGAACACGCCCGAGCGGCGCGCGGCGTATCTGTGCGACATCACGTACGGCACCAACAACGAATTCGGCTTCGACTATCTGCGCGACAACATGGTGATGTCGCTCGACCAGCGCGTGCAGCGTCCGCACTGGTACGCGATCGTCGACGAAGTCGACTCGGTGTTGATCGACGAGGCGCGCACGCCGCTCATCATCTCGGGGCCCGTCGGCAACGAGAGCGACGCCGCGTACTTCGAGCACAACACGGCGGTACAGCGGGTCGTGCGCGTGCAAACCGAAGACGCGAACCGGCTGGTGGGCGAGGCGGAGCAGGCGCTCGAAGCGGGGGATCGCCAGACGGCGGCGCTGCGCATGTACCAGGCTCAGTTAGGCGCGCCCAAGAACAAGCGCCTGGTCAAGCTGCTCGCCGAGAGCGGCAACAAGCAGCTCGTGCAGAAGATGGAGCTGGACCACATCGCCGACCGCCGGCAGTCCTCGAGCCGCCAGCAGTTCGGCGACCTCGAGGAACGTCTCCTCTATGTGCTGGACGAGAAGAACCACACCGTGCACCTCACCGATCGCGGCGTGGACTATCTCTCGCCTAACGATCACGAGGCGTTCGTCCTGCCGGACATCTCGGAAGCCGTAAATCACATCGATCACGACCCCGATCTCACGCCGCAGGAGAAGCTCGAGGCGCGCGCGGGCCTGGATCGCGAGTACGCGCTCAAGAGCGAGAAGCTCAACATCATCCACCAACTCCTGCGCGCGCACGCCCTGTACGAGAAGGACGTGAACTACGTGGTGCAGGAAGGCCAGGTGCTCATCGTGGATGAGTTCACGGGCCGCACGATGCCGGGCCGCCGGTGGTCGGAAGGACTGCACCAGGCCGTGGAAGCCAAGGAAGGCGTTCAGGTGAAGGGCGAGACGCAAACGCTCGCCACGATCACCATTCAGAACTACTTCCGTATGTACGAAAAGCTGGCGGGCATGACCGGCACGGCGGAAACCGAAGAGACCGAGTTCCACGAGATCTACAAGTTAGGCGTCTCGGTGATTCCGACCAACAAGCCGGTGATCCGCGACGACCGCCACGATCTCATCTACAAGACGCGTCGCGAGAAATACAACGCGATTCAGCAGGAGACCGAGCGCCTGCACAAACTCGGCATCCCGGTGCTGATCGGCACGGTCAACGTCGACGTGTCGGAAACGCTGTCGCGCATGTTCCAGCGCGCCGGCATCCGCCACAACGTGTTGAACGCCAAGTACCACCAGCGCGAGGCCGAGATCGTCGCCGGTGCCGGCCAGCCCGAAGCGGTGACGATTGCGACCAACATGGCCGGTCGCGGTACCGACATCAAACTGGGCGCGGGCGTCACGGAGTCGCACGACTCGGTGATGAAGGATCCCGACGGCAAAGACGTCGAGGTCACGGAGCCGGGCGGCCTGCACATCATTGGCTCCGAGCGACACGAATCGCGGCGCATCGACCGGCAGCTGCGCGGTCGCGCCGGACGCCAAGGCGATCCGGGTGCGTCGCAATTCTTCCTGTCGCTCGAGGACGACCTGATGCGCTTGTTCGGCTCCGAGCGCATCGCGAAGCTGATGGATCGGTTAGGCGCGCAGGAAGGCGAGGTGCTCTCCCACTCGCTCATCACGCGATCCATCGAGCAGGCCCAGAAGCGCGTCGAGATGCAGAACTTCCAGTCGCGCAAACGGCTGCTGGATTTCGACGACGTGATGAACCAGCAGCGCGAAGTGATCTACTCGCTGCGCGCGTTCGCGCTGGAGGGCGGGGAAGAGCTCAAGGGCGAGGCGGTGAAGATGATCGAGCGCGCGCTCGATCGCCGCGTCGAGACGAACCTGGCGTCGGTCGAGAATCCGGAGGACTGGGATTTCCAGCTGCTGCGCCAGGATCTGCTCATGCATTACCTCCTCACGGTGCCGCAGTTCGAGGAGCGCGCCGACAACCGGCCGGACAACATCCCTCAGGCCCAAGAGGACGCGCGCGAGGCGGGGCATGCCGCCTTCGACGCGAAGTACAAGAGCTTGAACGAGTACGCGATGGCGCTCTTGTCAATGGTGATGCTGCACGTGCTCGACGAGAAGTGGAAGGATCACTTGTACGATCTCGATCAGCTGCGCGCCATCATCCATTACCGGAGCATGGGGCAGACCGATCCGCTCATCGAGTACAAGAAGGAGGCGTACACGATGTTCGTCGACCTGATGAACGACGTGTACCACACCTTCACCGAGCGGTTCCTGCGCGCGCAACTGGTGTTCTCGCCGCCCGACGCGGGGCCGCCGCCTTCGCCTAACGGAAGCGGGCCGCAGCCCGGACCGCGTCCGGGGCAGCCGCCCGCGCGCCGCTACAACGCCCTCGGCATCCTCGAGGACGTGCCGGCCGGCGACGCCGAGCGAGACAAGGCGGAAGCGGCGCCATCGGCCGACGCGCCGTCCGGTCCGGCGTCGCCGACGCCTCCTGCCCAACCGCCGCGCAAAGCGCCCACGGTCGTCGGCGCAGGTCGCACCCGCACGCTCGGCGACAACACGCCGGCCAACATCGACTGGTCCAAGGTTGGACGCAACGACCCGTGTCCGTGCGGTTCGGGCAAGAAATTCAAGAAGTGCCACGGAGTCACCGCCTAAACGCCGTCGAACGATCGTTCTAACGACCGGCGAATCGCCGCGATCCTTGGGTCCGCCTCGCAATGCTTGGATGCGGGCCCAACGTCGTTCTGGCGACACCATGCACGCTCCCCGTTGGAGGTCCGCGCATGTCCGAGGCGTCTGGCCCGGCACTGGGCAAAACGTTAAGTATTAGAGAACTGCCCCGCACTGAACGCCCGCGCGAGCGTCTCAAACAACTCGGCGCGCGAGCGCTCAACGTGAGCGAGTTGCTCGCGATCGTGTTGGGCACGGGCGCCGGCGGGCGATCGACGCTGACGCTGGCGCAAGATATTCTGACACAGGTAGACGGCTCACTCAGGCGCATCGCGGCGCAACCGGTGGCGACGCTGAGGGCGGGTCGCGGCATAGGACCTGCCCGCGCAATCGTGATTCACGCTGCGCTGGAGTTGGGGCGCCGCATGGCCGACGAGGAACGCGAAGAAGGCGTGCCCATGCGATCGCCGCGAGACGTGTTCGGCGTGTTCGCCGGACGGCTCCAGGATCTGCCGGTCGAAGAGTTCCACGTCGCCGTGCTCGATGCCCAGCACCGCCTCGAGCGCGATGTCACGGTGACACGCGGCATTTTGAACTCGTCGCTCGTTCATCCGCGCGAAGTGTTCAGGGAAGCGATCGCGGAACGTGCGGCGGCAATCATTCTGGTGCACAACCATCCGAGCGGCGACCCGTCTCCCTCGGTCGATGACCGGGTCGTCACGGAGCAGCTCGTGTCGGCGGGACGTTTGTTGGACATTCCGGTTCACGACCACGTCATCATCGGTCGCGGACGATATGTGAGCTTCGCGGAGACTGGCTTGCTGTGACCGCATCCGCACTGAAGACCGTCATTCCGGGCTGGGATCTGGCCGATGACCCGGCGCTCGAGCGTCTCGACACCGGGCTGCTCACGCGCGCCTATCAGTTCGGCCGGCGTGCGCACGAGGGGCAGAAGCGCTCCTCGGGCGACGACTACGTCTCGCACTGCGTCGCGGTCGCCAAGATTCTCGCGGAGCTGCACCTCGACTCGATCACCGTCGCGAGCGGACTCATTCACGATGTCGTCGAAGACACCTCCGTCACGGTCGACGACATCGAGCGCGAGTTCGGCGTCGAGATGGCCCAGATCGTCGACGGCGTCACCAAGATCGGCAACATCTCGTTTCGCTCGACGCAGGAGCGACAGGTCGAGAACTATCGCAAGCTCCTGCTCTCGATCGCGAAAGACGTCCGCGTCATCCTCATCAAGCTCGCCGACCGGCTCCACAACATGCGCACGCTGGACTATCTCCCCGAGGAGAAGCGCCGGCGCATCGCGCAGGAAACGATGGACCTGTACGCACCAATGGCGCACCGGTTCGGTATGGCGCGCGTGCGGTGGGAGCTCGAGGACCTGTCGTTCAAGCATCTCGAGCCAGTCGAATACAAGAAGCTGGCGAAGCTCGTGGCGCAAAAGCGCGGCGAGCGCGAATCGCTCATTGGCCAGTTCGCGGAGCCGCTCGAGCGCGAGCTCAAGCGCGCCGGTATCGCGTCGGTCGACGTGATCGGCCGGCCCAAGCATCTGTGGTCGATCTACAAGAAAATGAAGCAGCGCGAGAAGCCCTACGAAGAGATCTACGACCTCATGGCCGTTCGCGTGCAGGTGGACAGCGTGCCCGACTGCTACCATGCGTTAGGCATCATCCACGAGGCGTGGACGCCGCTGCAGGAGCGGATCAAGGACTATATCGCGCAGCCCAAGTCGAACGGGTACCAGTCGCTGCATACAACGGTGTTCGGACCCGGGCGCCAGTTGTACGAGGTGCAGATCCGCACGCGCGAGATGCACCAGACGGCGGAATACGGTATCGCCGCGCACTGGGTGTACAAGGAAAGCGCCGACGGTCCGCGCCGCGCCGACAAGTTCGACGAGCGTCTCGCCTGGTTTCGCCAGATTCTCGAGGCGCAGCTCGATGCCAAGACGCCCGACGAATTCCTCGAACTGCTCAAGCTCGATCTGTATCAGGACGAGATTTTCGTGTTCACGCCAACGGGCGACGTGATCCAGCTGCCCAAGAACGCGACGCCAATCGACTTCGCGTTCGCGGTGCACACCGAGGTCGGCACGCACTGCCAGGGCGCGCGGGTGAACGGCCGCATCGCGCCGCTCTCGAAGCAGCTCCGCAACTCCGACACGGTCGAGATTCTCACCGCCCCCAGCGCGCGGCCAAGCCGCGACTGGCTGTCGCACGTGCGCACGGGTCGCGCCCGGCACAAGATCCGCCAGTGGATCAAGCAGGAGGAGCAGAACACGTCGGCCAAGGTCGGACGCGAGATGCTCGACCGCGAAGTGCGCCGCCGCCATCTCACCCGTCCCGACGACGACGCACTCGTGCGCGCCGCCAAGTCACTCGGCCTAACGGACGCTCGGCATTTGATTGCGTCGTTAGGACAGGGCGACGTGCACGTGCTGCAGGCGCTCAAGGCGATCTATCCCGGCGTCGAAGCGCTGCAAGATGGCTCGACCCCGTCCAAGTCGAGCGCCTTCGAGCGACTCGTGGATCGCATGCGCGGCGCGTCGAAGGGCGTGCGCATCCAGGGCGTGGACGGGCTTATGGTGCGCTACTCCCAGTGCTGCCAGCCCGTCCCCGGCGATCCGGTGGTGGGCTATGTGACGCGCGGCCGCGGCGTGAGCATCCACCGTACCGACTGTCCCAACGTCCTGCTCCTGTCGCACGAACCCGAACGGCGTCTGGACATCGACTGGCAGGAAATGGATGGCGAGCTCTTCCTTGTTCGCCTCGCGCTCGAAGCCTCCGATCGCCGAGGACTGTACGCCGACGTGGCCGAAGCGGTGACCAACAGCGGCACCAACATCAAGAGCATGGAGCTCCGGAGCGGCGACGGCGGCGGCGTCTCTGGCTCGGTCCTGGTGGAGGTCGAGAACCTGACGCACCTGCAGAAGATCATTCGGGCGGTCCGTCGCGTGAAGGGTGTGACGGACGTGACGCGGCGGGAGCGGGTGGCGCAGGAATAGGGAAGGCCGCCACAAAGGGAAGCGCGCGCTGGCGCGCGCGTGGGGAAAAGGGAACGGGGAAAGGGGCGGAGTAGCAGGTTTCTCGCTCACACAGAACTTTCATCTCCATCAACCCCAAGGCGTCGTCGCCGCCGCTTCCCGTTTCCCCTGTCCCTACGCGCGCAGGCGCGCTTCCCCGAACAAATCCCGTCTGGCGCGCTATATTTCTTCATGGCCGACTTCTCCCTCATCGCGCCCTTCGAGCCCGCCGGCGATCAGCCCCGCGCCATCACCGAGCTGTCGGCGGGTCTCGTTCGCGGCGATCGGTTTCAGACGCTGTTGGGCGTCACCGGATCGGGCAAGACGATGACCGTCGCCAACGTCATCAAGGCGCACGGCCGCCCGACACTCGTGCTGTCGCACAACAAGACGCTCGCTGCCCAACTGTACGGCGAGCTCAAGACCTTTTTCCCGAACAACGCCGTCGAGTACTTCATCTCGTACTACGACTACTACCAGCCGGAAGCGTACGTCCCGTCGACCGACACGTACATCGAGAAGGACGCGTCGATCAACGAGGACATCGACCGGCTGCGCCTGCGCGCCACGTCCAGTCTCATGGAGCGCGACGACGTCATCATCGTCGCCACCGTCTCGGCGATCTACGGGTTAGGCGATCCGGTCGAGTATCGCGAGCGCATGGTGCTGGTGAAGCGCGGCGAGGTGCGCGGGCGCGATGACATTCTGCGCGCGTTGGTCGGCATCCAGTACTCGCGCAACGACGTCGCGTTCGAGCGCGGGACGTTCCGGGTGCGCGGCGATACCGTCGAGATCTTCCCGGCGTACGAGGAGCAGGGCGTGCGGGTGGAGATGTGGGGCGACGAGGTCGAGCGGATTTCCAAGATCGACGTCGTCACCGGCACGACGATCGCGGACCTCGAGCGGGCGGCGATCTACCCGGCCAAGCACTTCGTGACGTCGCGCGCGACCCTCGAGCGTGCGTTAGGCCTGATTCGCTCGGAGCTCGTCGAGCGGCTCACCATCCTGCGCGACGCGGGCAAGCTGCTCGAAGCCCAACGATTGGAATCGCGCACGAATTTCGACATCGAGATGTTGATGGAGATCGGCACCTGCGCGGGCATCGAGAACTACTCGCGACACATCTCGGGCCGCGGCGAGGGCGAGCGTCCGGCGTGCTTGTTCGACTATTTTCCCGAAGACTTCCTCGTCGTGGTCGACGAGTCGCACGTCTCGCTGCCGCAGATCGGCGGCATGTTCAACGGCGACCGCGCGCGCAAGCTGACGCTCGTCGACTACGGCTTCCGGCTGCCGAGCGCGCTCGACAACCGGCCGCTCATGTTCGACGAGTTCCTGTCGCTTACGCCGCGCGCGATCTTCGTATCGGCGACGCCGGGCGACCTGGAGCTGCAGTTGTCCGAAGGCGTGGTCGTCGAACAGATCATCCGCCCAACTGGGTTAGTCGATCCCGAGATCCAGGTGCGTCCGGTCCGCGGTCAGGTGGACGACCTGCTGCACGAGATCCGGCTCCGCGAGCAGCGGGGCGAGCGCGTGCTCGTCACGACGCTCACCAAACGCATGTCCGAAGATCTCACGGACTACCTGCAGCAGATGGGCGTGCGCGTGCGGTACATGCACTCCGACATCGACGCGATCGAGCGCATGGAGATCATCCGCGGTCTCCGGTTAGGCGACTTCGACGTGTTGGTCGGGATCAACCTGTTGCGCGAAGGGCTCGACCTGCCCGAGGTGTCGCTGGTCGCGATCCTCGATGCCGACCAGGAAGGCTTCCTCCGCAGCGAGCGGTCGCTCATCCAAACCGTGGGCCGCGCCGCGCGCCACGTGGCGGGCACGGCGATCTTCTACGCCGATCGCATCACGGGTTCGATGCAGCGATGTCTCGACGAAACGCGTCGCCGGCGCGAGCGGCAGGTGGCCCACAATGCGGAGCACGGCATCACGCCGCGCAGCGTCGTCAAGAGCACCGAACAAGTCCGCTTCATCACGCGCGTCGCCGATGCGCGCGGCGAGCGCGAAACGCAGCGTCGCGTCGCGGAGCGCGTGGCCGGCTACGAGAAGGAGATGGACACGGCCGCGTTGTTGGCGATGCTCGAAGAGCAGATGAAGGAAGCCGCGACCGCGCTCGACTTCGAGGCGGCGGCCGCGCTGCGCGATCAGATCTTCGAGCTCCGCGCCAAGTTGGACGGCAACGTGACGCGGCGTCCCGGAGGTCTCGACCGGCTGCGGGCGGCGCGGTGACGCATCCACCGCACCACCACGTCGTACCCGGTCTCGCGGCCCAGGGACGCATCGCACTCACGCGCGACCAGCTCGTGGCGTGGGGCACCGACTTCGGCGCGTCGGCGCGGCCGCCCCTCGTCGTCGCCATTTCGGGCGAGCTCGGTGCGGGGAAGACGACGCTCGTGCAGGCGATCTGCGCCGGAGCCGGCGTCGAGGAGCCGGTCACGAGTCCGACGTTCGCGCTCGTGCACCGGTACCACGGGGCGACCGCCGCCGTCTACCACCTCGATCTCTATCGGTTAGGCACGCCGGCCGAGCTCACGAACATCGGGTGGGATGAGATCGTGAACGCGCACGCCCTCGTGCTCATCGAATGGCCGGAGCGCGCCGGGGCGCGTCTCCCGCCCAACACGGTGCCGATCGATCTCGAGTACGACGATCGCGATGCCGATCGCCGGCTCTTGCTCGCCGGATGACCGAGCCGCTCACGCTGGCGCTCGACGCCTCGACGTACACGGGCACCGCCGCCCTCCTGTGCGGCGCCGCCCAGTTAGGCGCGATCGACGTGCCGATGCGGTCCGTTGGGCGAGAGACGCTGCTGCCGGCGGTCGCGGACCTCGTGCACCGGTCGGGCCGCGCCATCGACGACGTCGAACGCATCGTCTGCGGCAGCGGGCCCGGCAGTTTCACCGGACTTCGCATCGCCGCGTCGATGGCCAAAGCGTGCGCGATGCGAACCGGTGCACGCGGCGAGATTCCGTTCTTTGGCGTGTCGTCGCTCCTGCTCATCGTGGCCGGTAACCACGTCGCACGCGAGCCGGGCCGCTACGTGGCAGTGCTCGATGCCTTACGCGGCGACGTCTACGCCGCGGCGTTCGAGGTCGGCGACGATCTCGCCATCGTGGAAATCGATGCGATGTCCGTGCGACCGCGACACAGCTTGGACTCGGTCGCGATGCGACTCGGCGCGCGGCTCGTTGGGCCCGACCAGGCGCTGCGTATCGCGCCGCACGCGCGCGGCGTAGCACGCCTCCAGTCCATGCTCGATGCCGCGGTGCCCGCTGATCTGGCGACGTGGGAGCCGGAGTACGGTCGAGCAGCCGCGGCGCAGCAGCGGTGGGAAGAAGCACACGGCCGGCCGTTGAGCGGAGCGTAGTGCCATGAGCATAGAGCGATGAGACCAACAGTCGAGCTCCCTGCTGACGCTCGGCGCGAATCGGGCGATGGCGCGCACCTTCGCCTGGCGACCCGGGAGGACATCGGTCGCGTTGTGGCGCTCGAGCGCGAGGCGTTCAGCGACGCGTGGTCGCGCGCATCGTTCGCGCAACTGTTGGACGACGCGCGCGCATTGTTCGTCGTGGCGTGCGATGACCACGACGTCGTTCAGGGGTATGTGGTCGCGTGGTACGTGATGGACGAGGGTGAAATCGCGAATCTCGCCGTCGGCTCCGCGGCGCGGCGCCGAGGAATCGGGAGCTTGTTGCTCGACGCCGCGATCGCTACGGCCCGGGCCCGCGCAGCGGTCACGGTGTATCTCGAGGTGCGCGACTCGAACGAGAGTGCGCGATCGCTCTATGCATCGCGCGGTTTCGTGCAGGTCACGCGGCGGCGGCGATATTATCGGGATCCGACGGAGGATGCGCTCGTGCTCAAGCTCGATCTGCAGCCGCCATCGGTCGAGCCGCGCTGATTCGATGTTCGCCGCGTTCGTTTGCTGGCGGCCGGATTGCTGCCTGTCTATACTGTCGTCCGCGAGTGATCTCGCCATCTGCCAGGAGGCATTGTGAGTCGAAGCTTGAACAAGGTCACGTTGATCGGAAACCTGGGCGCAGACCCCGAAGTGCGCTCCACGACGGGCGGGAACCGTGTGGCCACTTTTTCACTCGCCACCAGCCGCAGCTGGAACAGTCCATCCGGGGAGAAGCAAGAAAAAACGGAATGGCATCGCTGCGTCGTCTGGAATTCCAAGGTGAGCACACTGGCCGATATCGTCGAGCGTTACCTCAAGAAAGGCGACAAGGTTTTCGTCGAGGGGCGCATTGAGTATCGGCAGTGGCAGGACAAAGAAAACCAGACCCGCTACATGACCGAGATCAATGTGCGCGAGATGATCATGCTCTCTGGTCGCGGCGGTGCAGGGGCCGATGGCACGGATGGCGAGGCGCCGTCTCGCAGCCGCGCATCCAATGATCGCTCGCGTGGAGCGGTGGCTGGTTCGTCGGCGAGCTCAGGCGGCGGTGGGGCGAGCGGAGAATTCGAAGATTTCAAGGGCTCGCTCGAAGAGGAAGACGACGATCTTCCATTCTGACCGACAGGGTCGGTTGCCGTGACTCGAACGTCTCCGGCGCGTCTCACTAGCGAGGAGCCGGGCGCGCCACACGCCCGGATTCCTCATCGCTCTCGCTGGTTCCCGCACCGATCATGAGGCGTACATGCGTCCGTTCACGCACTCCGCAGCTCATGGGCAGTCGGCCATGCGCCCGAACAGTCGTGTTGGCTGGTTAGTCGCGCTGTTTTCCGTAGCAGCAGTATCGACCGCGCTTCCGGCCCAACAGGACTCGACGTCGCAGCCTGCTCCCGCGCCTGCTCCCGCCCCACAAACGCAACCTGCCCAACCAGCGGCTCCAGCGCCGGTGGACACGCAGGCCGCGTCGCCCACGCCGGACACAACGCATCAGCCGGCCGCCACCATGTCGGCGACGCCCGCTGACAGCGCGCAGTCCGCGAATCCGTCGGACACGACCGCCGGACAGACGCACACGGTCAAGAAGGGCGATACGCTTTGGGATCTGTCCCAGACGTATCTCAATGATCCGTTCCTGTGGCCCGAGATCTACCGCATCAACACGACCATCGTTCGCGATCCGCACTGGATCTATCCCGGACAGGTGCTGCACATCCCCGGCGGCGTGCAGAACGTCGTCGCCGATCAGATGGAACCGCGATTCGAGCCGGAAGCGGTGCCCATGCGCTCCGGCGGTCCAACGGTATTTCACGAAGATTTCGCCAAGCGTCTGTCGGGTGGATCGCAGCTCGAGCCGAATTCGCTCGAGTACGCGCACACGCCTGTTCGCGTCGGTGAGTTCTACGCCGCGCCGTGGCTCGACGCAGTCGGCGGTCCGAAGTCGCAGGGCAAACTGGTCGCGACGGCTGAGATCCCCGGCATTGCCAAGACGCTTGCGGTCGCTGAGCGTCTCGGTCCCGAGTCGCGTGCCTACATCACGCTGCCCAAGGGCATCGTCGCCGCGAAAGGCGATCGCTTGATGGTGTTCAATCGTGGAGCTGTGTTGCCCGACGGTGGACAGATCATGCAGCCGACCGCCGTCGTGCAGGTCGAAGCCACCGACAACGGCGGAGAAGCGACGGCAGTCCGAATCATTCAGCAGTACGACGAAGTGCTCATTGGACAGGGCGTGATGCCGCTCGACCGTTTCAACATGACCACCGATGCGAAGGCCGCAGCGCTGTCGCTCGGTCCGCAGAGCAAGGTCATCTTCATTCCGTCGGGTGCCGTGCTCCCGTCCATCGGCGGCTACGTGATTCTTGATGCAACGAACAAGGATGGCGTAAAAATCGGCGACGAGTTCACGTTGTATCGCGCTCGCGAGAAGGCGCCGATTCCTGGAACGGCCGATGAGGTCACGCTTCCAGAAGAGCCCATTGCGTTGGCCCAAGTGGTGAAGGTGACCGATGAGGGGACGACGGCGATCATTTTGGACCAGCGCCAACCGTCGATCAAGATCGGCACGCCTGCACGTTTGACCGCGCGTATGCCGTGATGCGCATCCTCGCCGTGCACGAGCACGGCAGGACGTCTGCATAGATCGACGGGGAAGGCGATGACACGCCTTCCCCGTCGGCGTTTGATGGGGAAAAAGTTGGGAGGCCCATGTACGGATCTGCCTGATCCTCAGTAGATTACGCTCCGACATGATCGCCCTCGCGCACGCCGTCGCCATCGTGTTGTATCTCGCTGCTGCGGGATTGGCGGCCATTCCGTTTGCGCGCCCGATTCGCGCCCCAGTCCGCAGTGTCATCTGGGTGCTCGCCGCCGGCATCGCGGTGCACTTGGTCGCCCTCGGCGACTTCGTGCGCATCCACGGCGAGCCGCCGCTCACGGGCTTGGGACCGGCGATGTCATTCGCCGCCGTGCTCGTCGCCATCACGCTTCTCACGGTCGAAGCATTGGCGCGTGAAGTGAGTCTCACGCTGTTCGCGGCGCCGCTGGCCGCGTTGCTCACGGGCTTCGCGAGTCTCACCGGCATGGTGCCGGGCCCGGAAGCCGATGGCATGCGCGGCGTCTGGCTCACGTCGCACATCGCGCTCAGCTTCCTCGGCATCGCGGCGTTCGCGACTGCGGCCGGCGCGGGCGTGATGTACCTCGTGGAGCGACGCGAGCTCAAGTCCCGCCGGTTCGGAGCGATCTTCCGATTTTTCCCGCCGCTCGAGACGCTCGATCGCGTGAACCATGTCGCGGTGGTCGCGGGATGGTTGGCGCTCACTGTCGGTATCGGGCTCGCATCCAGCTACGCGCTCGAGTATCGCACGGGTCACGCGATCAAAATGGTATGGGCGTACAGCGCGTGGCTCGCGGTCACGGCGCTCACGATTGGTCGCGTGGTGCGCGGCTGGTGCGCGCATCGCGCGGCCATGCTCACCAACCTGCTGTTCGCGGGCGTGGTGGTGTTGTACATCGCGTTCCGCGTGATCGACCCGCTCAAGGGGCGGTTCCTGTGAGCGCGTACCCGATCGCGCTCGACGGCGCGCGCGTGGACGCAGTGATCGTGGGCGGCGGCAGCGTAGCCGAGCGGAAGGCGAAGGCGTTGTTGGAGGCGGGGGCACGCGTGCGCATCATCGCCCCGTCGCCGAGCGCGCCGGTACAGGCGCTGGCCGGCGAGCGTTGCACGATCGAGACGCGACCCTTCATGGCGTCCGACCTTTCGCCTAACGGAGCGCCGGGCCGCACGACGATGGTGCTCGCGGCCACCGACCGCCCCGAGGTCAACGCGCGCGTCGTGGACGCGGCCCGCGCGTTAGGCGTGCTGGTGAACGTGGCCGACGACCCGGCCGCCGGCACGTTCGTCACGCTGGCCACGCATCGAGCGGGCGACCTGGTGGTCGCGGTCACCGCGGGCGGCGTGCCCGGTGTCGCGGCCCGCGTGCGCGACGAGATCGGATCGCGCTTCGACGCGCGCTATGCGGCGGCGGTGAGCGCGCTCGTCCGGCTGCGCCGGCGGCTGCTCGACGCGGGCGCGCGCGACGAGTGGCGCCGCGCATCGGCATCGCTGGTCGACGACCGGTTCTGCGACACGGTGGAGAGCGGCGCCTTCCCGCAGGAGTTGGCGGCGTGGCATTGATCGTCGCCGGCTTGAGCCATCACACCGCGCCGATCGACGTGCGCGAGCAGGTCGCCGTGGCGCCGCACGAGACCCCGCGTGTCCTCGACGATCTCGCCCGGGCGACCGGCGCCGCCGAGCTGGCGCTGTTGTCGACGTGCAACCGCACCGAAGTCTACGTCGTGGAAGGCGAGGAGCCGGCGGCGCCGCCGATCTGGGAACACCTTTCCCTTCGGTTAGGCGGAACGGCCGACGCGGCGGCGTATGGCTACGTGCGACGCGACCGCGAGGCGGCGGCGCACTTGTATCGCGTGGCGTCGGGGCTCGACTCGATGATCCTCGGTGAGGCGCAGATCCATGGACAGGTGCGCGACGCGTGGGAGGCGAGCCGCAGCACGTCGCGGGCGATTCTCAATCGGTTGTTCCAGTCGTCGCTGCTCGTGGCATCGCGTGTGCGCGAAGAGACCGCCGTTGGGCGCGGAGCAGCGTCGGTGAGCTCGGCGGCCGTGCAGTTGTCGAAAAAAATCTTCGGCAATCTCAGCGGGCGGCGCGCGATGGTCCTCGGCGCCGGCGACATGGCCGACCTCGCGCTCGAATGCCTCGTGAGCGAAGGCGTGCGCACGGCGATCGTCGCCAACCGCACGTACGAGCGCGCGGTGGCACTCGCGGAACGCCACGGCGGCGAAGCGCTCCACTACGACGATTGTTGGACGCGTTTGGCCGATGTCGACGTGTTGCTGTGCTCGACCGCGGCGCCGCACCCGATCGTCGAGCGCGCACAGGTCGAGCCGGCGATGCGCCAACGCGGCGATCGTCCGCTCTGCATCCTGGACATCGCATTGCCGCGCGATGTCGCGAGCGACGTCGGCATGCTCGACAACGTTTTCCTTTACGACCTCGACGACCTGCGTTCGGTCGTGGAGACGAACCTCGAGCGCCGCCGCCAGGAGCTGCCCACGGCCGAGTCGGTGATTGCCGACGAGGTCGAGCAGTACTGGCAATGGCTGGCCGGATTGGCGGCGGTGCCGGTGCTCCGCACGTTTCGCTCGCAGATGGACCGGGTGCGCGAGGACGAGTTGGCGCGCGCCTTGAAGAAGCTCGCGCACCTCGCGCCCAATGACCGGGCGGCCGTCGACCTTTTTTCCCGAGCCCTGATGAACAAATTCCTGCACGAGCCGAGCGTGCGATTGCGCGCGGCATCGGCAAATGGACATGGTTTGGCGATCGTGGACGCGCTCCGATATCTGTTCGCGCTGGAGTCCTCGGAGAGCGGCACGCCGCCGGACGACACGCCTAACGCCGAGGGCCGCTGATGGGGCGACGCACGCTCATCACGGGCGGCGCGGGATTCATCGGATCCCACGTCGCGCAGGCTTTCGTCGCGGCCGGCGATCAGGTCACGGTTCTCGACAATCTCTCGACGGGCAAGCGGGAACAGGTTCCGCGCGAAGCGGAATTCCACAAGCTCGACATCACCTCGGCTGATGCGGCGCGCGTCGTGCGCGAGGGGCGCTTCGACGTCATCTGCCATCTCGCGGCGCAGATCGACGTGCGCAAGAGCGTGGCGGATCCGGCGGCCGATGCCCAACTGAACATCGGCGGCTCGCTCAACCTGCTCGAGGCCGTCCGCGCGTCGGGCAACGGCACGGCGCCGCGCACGCGCTTCGTGTTCTCGTCGACGGGCGGCGCGGTGTATGGCGATCTCGTCGAGCCGCCCACGGCCGAGTCGGCGGCCAAGGATCCGCAGTCGCCGTACGGGACGGCCAAGCTCAGCGTCGAGTATTACATGGGATATTTCGCGCGCGTGCACGGTCTCGACACGGTGGCGCTGCGCTACTCGAACGTGTACGGACCACGTCAGGATCCGCACGGCGAGGCCGGCGTGGTGGCGATCTTCTGCGACCGGCTCATCGACGGCACGGCGCTCACGATTTTCGGCGACGGCAAGCAGACGCGCGACTACGTGTTCGCGGGCGACGTGGCGCGCGCCAACGTCCTCGCGTCGTCGGCGACGCTGCCGCCGGTGTCGGCGCTGGACAGCCGCGCGTTCAACATCGGCACCTCGGTGGAGACCGACGTGGTGCAGTTGGCGGGCGCGCTCAAGAAGCTGTCCGGTGCCTCGAGCGCGATACAGCACGCACCGGCGCGTCCGGGCGAGCAACTGCGCTCGGCGATCGCGAACGACAAGGCCGGGCGGATGCTCGGCTGGCGGCCCGGCGTCGCGCTGGATGACGGGCTTCGCCTAACTTACGACTGGTTCAAGCACCGACGGACGGAGGCACGCACGTGACGGTTCCGGATCCCGTGATCGCGCAGATCGGCGGCGCCATTCCCACGGCGCCCATCGACATGATCACGCACGCGTCGCTGGTGACGCAAATTGTGTTAGGCGTCCTCGTGGTGCTGTCGCTCGTGAGTTGGGCGATCATGCTCGCGAAGTGGTGGGAGTTCCGGAAGACCGACCGCGTGGGTCGCTCGTTCACGCGCGAGTTCGCGCGGACGCCGGCGCTCGACACGGCCACGGGCCTGGTGCGCCGGAGTCCGGCCAGCCCGTTCACGCGCATCTTTTCGCGCGCCGTCAACTTCTTCGCCGAGATGAAGCCGGGGGCGCTGCGCGAAGCCGCGAACAGCTCGCCCTTGAGCGGATCGCAAGTCGAGGCGCTGCGCCTGGTGCTCGACTCGGAGACGTCGGAAGAACGCGACCGGCTCTCGCACTTCATTCCGTGGCTGGCGACGATCGGCTCGGTGAGCCCGCTCATCGGCCTCTTCGGCACGGTGTTAGGCGTGATCGATGCCTTCATGGGCATCGCGACCAAGGGGTCGGGCAATCTGAGCGCGGTTGCGCCGGGCGTCGCCGAAGCACTCACGGCGACGGCTGCGGCGCTCGCGGTGGCCATTCCGGCGGTGTTCGGCTACAACATCTTCGCCGCGCGCTTGAATCGCCTCGAGAACGAGCTCGAAGGGTTCGGGACGGAGATCATCGCGATGATGGTCCGCGAGGGCCGGATCTAGATGTCGCGCCGCGCCCGCGGGAAGGGGCTGCCGCTCAACGCGGACATCAACGTCGTCAGTCTCATCGACGTGATGATGCTGCTCATGGTGATCTTCATGATCACCGCGCCGATGATGCAGGGCGGCGTCGACATCGCGCTGCCGGTGGCCGAAGCGCGTCCGCTCGAGGCGCGGTCGAGTCTCGTGGTGTCGATCGATCACACGGGGCAGATCTACGTGGACGAGGACAAGTTCACGTACGCGGAGTTTCGTGCGACGTTCAAGGCGCTCGCCTCGCAGCGCGGCCGCAACGGCATCTATCTGCGCGCCGATCGCGGCGTGCCGTACGGGACGGTGGTGCAGGTGCTGGCGGTGATGCGCGGCGCCGGCGTCGGCGACGTGGGGCTCGTCGCCCAACCCGAGGACATCACGAAGTGAGCGCGGCCGCGCGCAGCGACCCCCGCGGCGCCAAACTCGGCGGTCCGTTAGGCATGTCGCTGGTGTTGCACGGCGCCGTGGTGGCGGCGTTCATCCTCGTGCATCCCACGGCGTCGCGCGTCCTGCCGCCCATGTATCGCGTCAACATCGTGGCCGCGCCGCCGGGGCCGCGCGCCGCGGGTATCGTCACCCCCGCGCCGCCGACGACGGCGCCGGCGGAGAAAGCGCCGCCCGTGCCTAAACGAGCGGAGCAAATCCAGAAAGCCATGCCGATGCCGGTGAAAACTAAAGTACCGCCGCGCAAGAAGACGCCGCCGGCCACGCCGACACCCGACGTGGCACCGGCCAAGCCCACCACGCCGCCGCCCAAAGCGGGCGGCGGGCCGGAAGGCGGACGCGGGACCGATGTCGCCAGCGTCAGCACGGAAGGCGTCGAGTTCCCGTTCCCCGGATATCTCGAAAACATTGTGCGCCAGATCGCCTTACGCTTCCACCCGCCCGGGAACACGAACAACACGGCCGAGGTAATGTTCCTCATTCGGCGCGATGGGTCGGTTTCCGACTTCCGGTTCGTGACGCGCTCGGGGAACTTCGCGTTCGACCTCGAGTGCCAGGGCGCCGTCGATCAGGCAGCGCAGGTGAAAGCGTTCGGTCCGCTCCCATCCGGCTTCGCCGACGACGTGCTGCCGGTCATCTTCAGCTTCGACCCACGGGTGCTCCACTAGATGCTCGAGACGCAGCGACTGATCATTGGTGCCGCACTCGTGTCCGCATGTCTCGCGATGCCGGCGCGCGCCAACGCGCAGCAGCAGGATACCACGCGGGGCGTGCGCATCGGTCTCACGTACCAGCCCGGGACCAAACCGGGCGTCGTCGTGTTTCCGGTGAGCGGACCAGACGGCGACTCCATACAAGCGATGGTCCAACGCGACTTCGACTACGGCGATCGCATCGAAGTCATTGGCGGCGATGCCGTCCAACAGACCGCACGCACGCAAGCGTCGAAGAACGCAATCGATTTCACGATTTGGAAATCGCTGAGCGCGGCGGCGGTGGTGCAGATCTCGGTGATGGGGAGCACCGCACACGTGAACGTGTACGATGTGGCGGCGAAGAAGCTCGCGGCCGCGCACGACGTCACCGTTTCTGGTGCGCCCAACTCCGAAGAGTGGCGCATGAGCGTGCACGCGATGTCCGATCAAATCGAGCAGTGGATCACCGGTGTGCATGGCATCGCGGCCACGCGCATCCTGTACGTGCGCGGCAATCGTATTTACGTTATAGACTCCGACGGGTTCGGCGAGCACGCGGTGAGCGGGCCGGGGACCGTGTTGGCACCGGCGTGGGCGCCCGATGGACACACGATCGCGTTCAGCGAGCTGGCGCGTGCCGGGTGGAACGTCGTCCTCCGCGATCTCACGACGGGTCGCGAACACACGGTGTCGTCCACGCCGGGCGGACTGAACATCACGCCGGCGTTCTCACCGGATGGGCAATGGCTCTGCTACGCCCACGGTGAGGAGAACGGAACCGATCTCTACATGGTGAGCGCGTCCGGCAGCGGTGCGGCGCGGCGCGTCACGGTTGGGCGGGGGACCGACAACGTATCGCCAACGTTCAGCCCCGACGGCGCGCGCTTGGCGTTCACGTCGGGACGCGCCGGGCACCCCGAGGTGTATACGTCCGATGCCGATGGATCCAACGTAGATCTGTTGACGCCGTTCAACTTCGGCGATCAGAACTACCGGAGCAATCCGGACTGGTCGCCGGATGGCCGGCTGATCGCGTTTCAGTCGCAGCTCGACGGTCGCTTCCAGATCATGACGATCACGCTACGGGATCGAACGGTGAAGCAGTTGACGAGCGAGGGGATCAACGAAGATCCCACATGGGCGCCCGATGGGCGTCATCTCGCCTTCACGTCGTCACGCACCGGCGTGAAGGAGATTTTCGTACTCGACGCGGAGTCCGGGCGCGCCCGGCAACTAACGCACGATGCAGGCGCGCGGCTCGCGGCCTGGTCGCGCGGAACCGGCGCACCGTAATCGTTCGCTCTGTGCACGAATCACTTTCTCACTCGAGGGATTCCTCATGACTGGTAAGACCCGCCTCGCTTCGCTCGTCGTGCTCGCCGCTGCCGCGGCCGTGGCGTGCTCACATCCGGCCCCACAAACCGCGCCGGCTCCGGCGGGCCCCAATCAGGACAGCATCAACGCGGAGAACGCGCGCCGCGATTCGATTGCCAAGGCGGATGCTGCGCGGCGCGACTCCATCGCGCGGGCACAAGCCGATGCGGACCGGTTGCGGAACGGGCGGGACGCGGCGACCAAGGCGCTCACGCAAGTGATCTATTTCGATTTCGACAGCGACGCGCTCAAAGATGACGCGCGGTCCTCGCTCGATGCGAAAATCGGGATTCTCAATGCGAGCCCCGACGTGAAGATCCGCGTGGGCGGCAACACGGACGAGCGCGGGTCGGACGAATACAACCTGGCGTTGGGCCAGCGCCGCGCGGCGGCGGCCAAGCGGTATCTCACCGATCACGGCATCTCGGGCGACCGGATCGACATCATCAGTTACGGCGAAGAGCATCCGGTGGCGACCGGACACGACGAGTCGTCGTGGTCGCAGAATCGCCGCGACGAATTCGAGGTCACGGCCGGCGCCGACCAGATCAAGGGAGCCCCATGAAGACCCTTCTTCGCTGCCTCGCTCCGGTCGCCCTGGCGGCGACTGGGGCGTGCTTCGCGACCAGCAACGACGTGAAGCTGCTGCAGGGTCAGGTCGACTCGCTGCGGATCGCGAGTGTGCGCGCCGATTCGGTGCACGCCGCGCAGCTGAACCAGGTGATCGCGACACTCGGCTTGGTGCGCGACTCGTTAGGCACGGTGAGCGGCCACGTGGAGAAGCTGCAGGGCGACGTGCGCGGCGACCTGCACGACGTGAACGAGCAGCTGCTGCAGATTCAGCAGCTCACCGGACAGAGCCAGAATCGCCTGCAGGAGTTGCGCGCGTCGATCGAGCAGCGGAACCAGGACGCGGGCGAGAGCGCGCCGCCCACTGGCACGCAGCCCGCCAAGGGCGCGACGGCGGCGCCGAGCACGGCGAGCCCCGCGCCCGGCGCGCCGGGGTCCAACGAGCCGGGCCCGAACCAGCTCTATCAGTTAGGCATGGAGCAGCTGCAGCGCGGGAGCCCGAGCACGGCGGTCCAGGCGTTCCAGAAGTTGCTGCAAGACTACTCCACGGCGGACATTGCGCCCGAGGCGCAGTTCTATTTAGGCGAGGCGTATCGCGCGCAGGGGAACGCCGCGGCGGCCGATACCGCGTATTCGTTGGTCATCCAGAAGTATCCCAAGTCGCCGCACGCACCCACGGCGCTGTACAAGCGGGCGCTGTACTTGGAGCAGCAGGGCAACGCCACCGCGGCGCGGGCGCTGCTCAATCAGCTCATCTCGTCCTATCCGCAGTCGGATGAGGCCGCGCTGGCGCGCGACCATCTGCGCGACTTGAAGTGATTGCGGAGCACGCGGAGCTGTGGAGTCACGCATGGACCGGCACACGGGCGGCGAAATGCCCTTCCTCGATCACCTCGAGGAACTGCGCTGGCGCATCATCTGGTCGCTCGCCGCGCTCGTCGTAGGGGTCGGCCTCGCGTTTCTGCTGCTCATGAAAATCGATGTGATCGGGCTCCTCGAGGGCCCGATCAAGCCGTACCTGCACGGGCGCAAGCTCGTGTACACGCATCCGGGCGACCCGTTCACGATCGTGCTCAACGCATCGATCGTGTTGGGCATCGTGATCGCGCTGCCGTTCATCATCTATCAGATCTGGGCGTTCGTCGCGCCGGCGCTGTACAAGCACGAAAAGAAGCTCGTGATTCCGGTGTTCGCCTTCGCGACCTTCCTGTTCCTGTCCGGCGTCTGCCTGTCGTTCTTCGTCGTGCTGCCGCTCGCGGTCGAATGGCTGATGAGCTTCCAGACGCAGGCATTGGAGCCGATGATCACGGCCAGCGAGTACTTCGGTTTCGCGACGAGCATGGCGCTCGCGTTTGGCCTCTGTTTCGAGCTGCCGATCGTGATCCTGGCGCTGGCTGCGTTAGGCATCGTAACGCCGCAGCTCCTGAACAAGTACCGCCGCCACGCGATCGTGGCGTGCGTGATCATCGGCGCGTTCCTCACGCCCGGTGACCTGGTCTGGACGACCATTGCCATGGCCGTGCCGCTCTACTTCCTGTACGAGGTGAGCGTGGTGCTCACGTACGGGGTGTACAAGCGGCGGTTGCGGCGCCAGGCCAAACGGGATGCGGAGTCGGCCGAGGTGGAGGGCGCAGAGCGGCGCGGGGCGACGGCGTGATCCGGCGCACGCTCGCGATGGCGGTCGTGCTCGCCCTTCCGTTAGGCAGCGCGGCGGCGCAGGGGATCCCCACGAATCCGCCCACGCCGCCGCCCATTTTCCCCGACAGCACGCGGCGTCCCCGCTATCCCGGCGACACGACGCGCGCCGACTCCCTCCAGGTCAAGAAGGACCTGGTGAAATGGAACGAGCCCGACTCGGTGATGAACGCCCTCATGAGTCGCGCCGGCTACGTCACGACGCGCTACCAGGGCAACACCGCCGTCTTCAATACGCAAACGCACCAGCTCCGTTTGTCGGGCGCCGGCGCCGTGCAGCGCGAGCAGACGGTGCTCGTGTCGGACACCATCCAGTACAACGACTCGTCGCGGATCGTCATCGCGCGCACGGCGGTCAACGACACCACGGTGCTGCGCGACCCCGGCGCCCAAACGTCGGACCTGGTCACCTTGGGCGGCCTCGAGTACGACATTGCCAATCACAAGGGCATCGCCGACCGCCTAACGACGTCGTCCACGCAGGCGAATCAAACGTGGTATGTGGGCGGACAGCGCGGCGCCGTGGCCGGCGACACCACGGGACACGGACACAACACGGAGTACGCCATCGACGGATCGGTGACGAGCTGCGATCTCCCCGATCCGCACTATCACTTCGAGTCCAAGGAAATCAAGATGGTCACGCGCCGGCTGATGGTCGCACGGCCGGCGGTGCTCTACATCCAGGACATTCCCGTCCTCTGGCTGCCGTTCATTTTCCAGGACATGCGCACCGGACGCCGCAGCGGCATCATCCCGCCGCGCTTCGGGCTCTCGGATATCGTGCGCACGTCCGCGTCGTATCAGCGCGAAGTGGACAATCTGGGCTACTACTTCGCCATCAACGACTACATGGACGCCACGGCGTCGCTCGACTGGCGGAGCGGCAACAACTCGCAGAACGGCAACCTCGGATGGACGCGGTGGAACGGTGAATTCGAGTACCGGTGGCTCGACCGGTTTCTCGCGGGACGCATCGGACTCTCGTACTCCACGTTCAGCGATGGCGAAAAGAGCACCAACGTCTCGTGGTCGCACCAGCAGCAGTTCTCGCAGAGCAGCAGCCTCAACGCGTCGATCAACTATTCGAGCAACACGACCGCGATTCGCCAGCAGGCATTCAACGTGGCGCAGGCCCTCGCCGCCATCGCGTCGGCGGTCAACTTCCAGCAGGCGCTTGGGCCCGCGAACCTGAGCATCGGCGGCACGCGCACGCAGTACACGGGACGGAAGGAGATCGACGAGAACTTCCCCAACTTGAGTCTCTCGTCGAAACCGATCGGCGTCGGCTCGTGGTTCCTCTGGTCGCCGCAGCTTTCTGTGAACAACACCGAGAACTTGAACATGGACGCGGCGCCGTTCGTGTTCACGCCCGGGACTAACGGAGCGGCGTTCGACAGCACCCAGGTGAAGGCGAGCCAGCGCAACACCACGGCGTCGTTCCAAACGCCGATCCGCATTTTCGGGTTCACGTGGAACAACAGCTTCACGTTGTCCGATAAGCAGAACAACTTTCCGCAGGCGTTCGACGTGCGCGACTTCAACACCGGTGTGCTGATCACCCGGCGCATGTACGCGCAGAGCTACCTCACCTCCATCGATTGGCAAACGGGCATCAGCTTGCCGTCGCTCATGCAGAGCACGCTCAAGCTCTCGCCCTTCATCGGGATCGTGAACGCGGACCCGACGAGCGGCTTCTGGGTGCGCAGCCAGCTGAGCGGCGGCCAGTTCGTGACGCAGTCGAAGACGCTGCAGTACGGCATCTCGAGCGCGCCCACGTTGTTCGGATTCTACCCGGGCTTCGGACCGTTCACGCGCATCCGGCACTCGATCTCGCCGCGGCTCACCTTCACGTATTCGCCGGCGTCGAATGTGAGCGACGCCTTCCTCGAGGCGCTCAACAAGACGCGCGCGACGTACCTGGGCGGCTTGCCGCAGGAGAACATGTCGGTGCAGTTGGACCAGGTGATCGAGGCCAAGCTCAAGAGCAAGAACGACACGAACCCAGACGCGGGACAGAAGATCAAGCTCCTCGCGCTGAGCCTCGATCCGATCAGCTACGACTTCGAGCGCGCCAAGGTGACGCACGCGTCGGGCTTCAACTCATCGACGTTCGGATATCGCGTGAGCTCCGATCTGCTGCCGGGATTCGATCTCGCGGTGCAGTACTCGTTGTTCCAGGGCGACCTGCAGAGCGACACGGCGCGGTTCAAGCCGTTCCGAACGGGCATCACGGCGTCGTTCACCATCGGCAAGAACAACAACCCGCTCACGGCGCTGTCGAAGATCTTCGGCGGCAACGACTCGACGAACAACAACGCGTCGTCGCAGGCGCTCAATCAGCAGCCGATTATCGCCGGACCGGGCGGCGTGCGCCAACCGTTAGGCATTCCCACCGGGCAGGGATGGACCGCGTCGTTCCAGTTTTCCTCGTCACGGAGCCGGCCCATTCCCGGCGCGCGGGTGATCGATCCGCGCGCGACGTGCCAGGTCCTGATCAACGATCCGATCAACTACCAGCGCTGCCTCGAGACGCCGCAGCCGGCCGACACACTGCAGCAGACGATCGCCGGCGGCGCGCCCTTCGTGACGCCGTCGCTCACGACGCTGCGCGCCAACGCGTCGTTCAGCCTAACGCCCAAGTGGGCGCTGCAGTGGTCGACGGGCTACGACTTCGTGCTGCACCAGTTCTCCGACCAGGACGTGGGCTTGCAGCGCGACATGCACGACTGGCGGGCGATCTTCCACTTCTCGCGCGCACCCAACGGCAACTTCGCGTTCAGCTTCTACATCGCGCTCAAGGCGGAGCCGGATCTCAAGTTCGACTACAACCGGTCGACGTATCGGCCCCAAGAGGGAAGCGTGCCGTAACAACAGGGAAAAGGGATAAGGGAAAAGGGAGAAGCGAGTGTACAGCGGGGCGTCCGGCGCGTGTCCACTTGGTTGGACGGCGGAGCGTCGGAAGGCGTGCGTAGGGCGTTGCGATCATTGACGTTGGAGCGAACGCCTCCGTGGGCGCGGTGCGTGCATCCATTGCGCGTATACCCCGATGGAGTTCGCAATGCGTCGCATGACTCTGTTGGCCGGTGCCGTGGTTGCACTCGCCGCCTGCTCGACTTCCGATCGCGTGACGGGAGGTAACGGCAACCTCACGCCACCCTCCAATCTCACATACCAACTCATCCCGAGCGGAAACGCGGACCTTCCCGAGGGGATCGATTTGCGATGGGATCCGGTGCGCGATCCCAACATCGCGGACTACGCGGTCTTCTCGCGTTCCTCCACGACCGGGACGTGGAACCTGCGCGCGCAGACGACGTCTCCGTCGTTCGAGGACCTCGGCGCTCCCGACGTGCAGTACTACGTCGCGTCGCAGGCGGCGGACGGGACGATGAGCGCACCGTCGAACACCATCACCGTCGACAACACCAACAAGCTGCCACCGCCGTCGGGGCTCGCCGCGATTGCGCTCGACCAGGCGGTACAACTGTCGTGGCTGCCTAACGCACGGGAGGCGAACCCGTCGGCGTTCAGCTATTACCGTGTGTACTCGACCGTCTACGACGCCGTGCAGAATCTCTGCGACTCGGCGTGGGTGCTCGAGGGGACCACGGTGTCGGAAGACTTCATCGCCAGCGGGCTGCCCAACGGCCAGGGCCGCTGCTTCGACGTGAGCGCCATTAGCATCGACGGGCACGAGAGCGATTGGCCGACACCGGTCGCGGCCACGCCGAGTGCGGCCGCGGGAGACGTCGTGTTGTTCGCGGCTCAGGACTCGCTCCGCAAGAGCGGCTTCGCGTTTGTCTCGTCGGCGAACACGCCGGGCGTGACCGCGAGCGGCACGCGCACCGACATTGACTTCCGTCTCGACCGCCACGCCGACGGCAGTATGTGGATGGCACCGGTCCGCTCGGGGACGAGTGTCGCGCCCTACGGTACGCAGCCGATTCCCGATCTCGCATCGATCGACGTCGCGTCGTCAACCGGATATTCGACCCAAGCGATTCGGGCGCAGCCGAAACGCGGCTACGTGTTCCAGACGGTGCAGCGGGATGGCGTCCACTACGTACGGCTGCGCGTCACGGCGGTCGGGTCCGACTACATCATCTTCCGGTGGGGGTACCAGAGCAACGCCGGGGACCCGGCGGTCGATCGCGTGAGCATCGGAGTCAGCGCGAGCGCACGTTAGTCG
>JANWIK010000013.1 GCA_025449955.1 Gemmatimonadaceae bacterium | reverse complement strand
GATGCAGACTATGGGTTGAGCCCATAGATTTCACATCAGACTTGCCAATCCGCCTACGCACCCTTTACGCCCAATAAATCCGAACAACGCTTGCACCCCCCGTATTACCGCGGCTGCTGGCACGGAGTTAGCCGGTGCTTATTCCCACGGTACCGTCCATCCTCGTCCCATGGAAAAGAGGTTTACAACCCGAGGGCCGTCTTCCCTCACGCGGCGTCGCTGCGTCAGCCTTTCGGCCATTGCGCAAGATTCCCCACTGCTGCCTCCCGTAGGAGTCTGGGCCGTCTCTCAGTCCCAATGTGGCTGGCCATCCTCTCAGACCAGCTACCCGTCGTCGCCTTGGTGAGCCGTTACCTCGCCAACTAGCTGATAGGCCGCGAGCCCCTCCTCCAGCACCCTTGCGGGTTTTCCTCAACAGGCCATGTAGCCCGAAGAGCGTATGCGGTATTACCCGGCCGTTGGGCCGGCTATCCCCCTCTGGTAGGGCGGGTCGCTCACGTGTTACGCACCCGTTCGCCGGTGAGTGGGTTGCCCCACCCCCCTCGACTTGCATGTGTTAAGCACGCCGCCAGCGTTCGTCCTGAGCCAGGATCAAACTCTCCAATAGAAAAGTTCGTTTGTGGCTCTTCCCGACAGCTGCCCTGCAAAAGCAAAACAGCGCCGGAATCACAAAAAGTTGTTCAGGTCGACTCTCCCTCGAGAATCTGAACAGATCTCGAGATCAACAAGTCCGCCTCGCACAACCGTCTCTCACATCGATTGTCAAACAGCATTCTCTAAAATTCGTTGTCGCAGACACAATCCGCGACAGCCGCTAATCATATGGTTGCGAACTCCTCACGTCAACCCCAATGCGCGAACAATTTCGCACCGAATTGCCGAGGGGCGAGCAACTTACTGGCGGTTTCTCGAGAGTTCAAGGGTTTTCGCCCTGCGCGCGAATGAAATCACACTCACACTCGCACAGACACCACACCGCGACACATCACCTTCACAAACCGCGCGACCCATCGCGGGCTCACGCCGCATCTCTCGCATACATCGCCGAGGCATCGCGTGTCGTTCGTGCCGGCCGATCACCTGCCTAACGCTGGACCGCCCCGGCCGACAACCACCTCCAAAAGCAAACGGCTCCGACACACCATCGCCCGAGCCGTGATCACGCGACCGACGACGACACGCTTCGATTCGCCCTGCAAGTGCGCCCTGTAGGAATCGAACCTACAACCTAATGATTAAGAGTCATTTGCTCTGCCAATTGAGCTAAGGGCGCAAATTCCAACTCCGCCACGCGCCAGGGAGGACTCGAACCTCCGACCCACAGCTTAGAAGGCTGTTGCTCTATCCACCTGAGCTACTGGCGCTCGAACACACGTCCCTCTCGCGCGGCGGCTTCTTGTCCCATTCCTCCATGACGCACGGGACGACTGCCAGGTCGGGGCGACCGGATTTGAACCGGTGACCTCCTGCTCCCAAAGCAGGCGCGATACCAGGCTACGCTACGCCCCGCAATCACACAGCCTGGCAAACATAGCCGAAGTGGCGGCACCGGTCAACGCAACCTGCTGGCTCCCCGCTCGCGGCGCGCCGGACTCGGACATCCACCGGCGCGCCAACCAGCGCCGGCGACGCCGCCTAACGGAGACCGCGTGCCGCCCGTGCCCGAAGTGATGCCGGACTGAGCACGCAGCGAGATGCCCCGCTCACCCGGACGAGCGCCGCGAGGTCCGTGTGACCCACTCGGCAAGTTGGGCGAACGCCCGCCCGCGATGACTCACCTGCTCCTTCTGCTCGCGCGTCGCTTCGGCGAACGTGACGCCGAGGTCGTCCGACAGAAACAACGGGTCGTAGCCGAAACCGCCGGTGCCGCGCGCCGCGTCCAGAATGCGTCCCGTACTCTCGCCGCGAAACACACGTTCGCCCTGCGCATCGATGTAGGCCGCGACGCACACGTAGCGCGCGCGACGGTCGGCTACGCCCGAGAGCTCGCTCAGCATCTTGGCGTTGTTGGCGGCGTCGAGCGTCCGGCCCGACAGATCGGTGCGGCCGCTCCACCGTTTCGTCCGGACACCCGGGCGGCCGCCTAACGCAACGACCTCGAGACCCGAGTCGTCGGCCGCCGTGGGGCGGCGGCCGGCGCGCTCGAAAAAGTACCGTGCCTTGGCGAGCGCATTGTCCTCGAACGTATCGAAATGCTCGAGGCCCTCTTCGTCGGCCGCGTGCTCCGGAATGCCCGCCGCGTCGAGCGTGACCGTCGCGATGCCGGATGCCGCCAACATGGGACCGAGCTCGTGGAGCTTGCCGAGACTGCGCGTCGCCAGAATGAGCGGCGACGACCCCGCCGAGCTCATTGGCCTAACGCACGCGCCTGGGCGTCGAGGAGCGACCGCACGCCGGACGAGGCGAGCTCCAACAACTGGTCGAGCTCCCGCCGCTCGAACGTGGTGTGCTCGCCCGTGCCCTGCACCTCGACGAACCGCCCCTCGCTGGTCATCACGACGTTCATGTCGACGCCGGCTCGGACGTCCTCGCCGTAGTCGAGATCGAGACGCGGCTCGCCGTCGATGAGGCCAACACTGACGGCGGCGACGCGCCGCTTGACCGGGGACGTCGCGAGGCGCCCGCGCGCGACAAGCCAGGCAAACGCGTCGCAAACGGCGACGCACGCGCCGGTCACCGACGCCGTGCGCGTGCCACCGTCCGCTTGCAGCACGTCGCAATCGACCTTGAGCGTGAGCTCGCCGAAGCGGAAATCGTCGAGCATCGCGCGCAGGCTGCGGCCGATGAGCCGTTGAATCTCCTGGGTGCGGCCGCCGACTTGCGAGCGCTCGCGCGACGTGCGCGTGTGCGTGGCGCGCGGGAGCATCGCGTACTCGGCGGTGAGCCAGCCTTCGCCGCGACCCTTTCGCCATCCCGGAACGCCTTCCTCGACGCTCGCGGTGCACAGCACGCGCGTCGATCCGAACGCGATGAGGCACGATCCTTCGGCGTACGGCGCCGCGCCGCGCTCGAGCGAAACACGGCGAAGATCGTCGGGGCCGCGTCCCGTGCGCGGTGCGGGTGCGTCAGGTGCGTTCACGAAGCGAGTCGATGAGGTTGGTGGTTGAGTGACCAGCGGTGAGCGGCACAATCACGAGCCGTCCGCCCCAGCCTTCGACATCTGCCCGCCCAACGACATCGGCCGGCGCATAGTCGCCGCCTTTGATCAACACGTCGGGGCGCAGCGCTCGAATGATCGCGAGCGGCGTGTCCTCGGGGAAGACGACAACGGCGTCGACGCACTCGAGTGCGGCCAGCACGTACGCGCGGTCGGCGTCGGACCGCACCGGCCGGCCGGGGCCCTTGAGACGGCGTACCGAGTCGTCGCTATTGATGCCGACTACGAGTTGGTCGCCGGTGGCGCGCGCCGCGGCGAGGAGATCGACGTGCCCCGGATGCAGGAGGTCGAACACGCCGTTGGTGAAGGCGACGCGGCCCGTCGCCGCACGGCGCCACGCCACGGCCCCGCCTAACGACATGACTTTCGAGGCCGGCGGCCGCACGCTCAGAACGTTTTCTCCGCGTGCACCGTGAAATCGACCTCGCGCTGGTAGCCCGGCAGCAGGATGGAATCCGCGTACTGCGACCAGACGGCAATGCCCTTGTTGGTGCGCCGCAAGTGGATGCGGCGGGCATCGGTGGGCAGCTCGAGCGAGTCGGCCTGCGCCCGCAGTCGCGTGATGATCGTATCATCGGGCGTGCTGGCGGCGAACTTGGCCTGCTGCGTGAACGCGTCCTGGAACTGGTAGTATCGCCAATAGACCTGGCCGACGCCGTAGCCGACGTACGCCAGGATCGCAATGAGCGCCACGAGCGCGACACACCCGACGGTCACGCGCCCGTGTCGCACACCGGCGTGCCGCGTCACCATTGCGATTGCGCGCCCGCCACGACGTCGTTGACGATTTTCTGGATGGCTTCCTTCCGTCCCGACGCTTCGTCTCGCTCGCTGTACGAGCCGTCGCGCATCAAGCCCTTCTGCGACCAGATCGAGCGGCCGGTGGCCTGATCGACGATGTCGACGTCGATCGTGATCTGCACTTTCCGTTGGGCAGAGTTCGATTGCGTGGGATCGGCGCTGTAGGCGATGGGGATGTCCGGTTCGTACTTCGTGATCGTGCCTTTCACGATGGCGTCGGCTTTATCCTCCGCCGCTTCGTGGAGACCGAGGCGCGACTCGACGTCGTGCCGCATCTCGGTGTACAGCTCGCTCTGCAGTGTCGCGGCCGCCGTCTGGTTGTCGAACGGCAGCACGGCGACGCTCTTGATGCGCGCCGGCAGCCCACCGCCGGCGAAGCCGTAGATGCACGCTCCCGTTAGGAGCGGGATGAACGCGAGCAACCACCTAGTGCCAGATCGACGCATCGAAGTCGGGAACAGTGTCTATTCGGACCACCGCCAGATCGAGCGAGCGGTGGGCGCCCGTGCGTTCGTAGATCACGTGCCGGTCGTCGCTCCGAATAGTACGCTCGCGAATGCGGTCGCCATCGATGAGCTCGAGGCGGCGCAGCTCACCGCTCGCAAACGTGGCGCGCCATCGGGGGTTGCGACCAATTTCGACACGCAGGGTGTCGCCGTCAACGCGTGCGGAGGTATCGGGGAGCGGCGGCACCGCGAAGCGACCGAGTGTCGCCCAGATCATGGGCACTGGCGGAAGGTAGTCATGTACGCGGCCCTCGGAGGGAATAGTGAGCACATCGCCGACGAGCCGCGCGTAGCCGCCGCCCATTCCGTTGGACACAAAGAAATCCAAACGCACGCTGTCGGGCGACGCGACGCGCGCGGCACCGTCGCCTTTGGCGCGATACTCACCATCCGAGAACGACCAGTCGAATACGATCTTCTGGTGCACGTTCGGCAAACTCGTGTCGGGGATGCGGGCGGGCGCGATCTCGCCGGTGAGCGGCGGCGCTTTGGGCGCGCACGCGCACAGTGCGAGCACTCCACCGAGTAAGACGCGCGAGGGTCGCATGGGCACCCTAAGCTATACCCGTCACCGTCCGGTTGGGCACGGTGACACCGCGCGATATCACTTCGGGTGCACGCCTGTCAGACTGTCGCCCTGGACGATCGCGTCGAGCGCGGCGTAGCCGGCGGTCACGTGGCCGAACACGGTGTATCCGCCATCCAAGTGCGGCTCCGGCGACAGCGTGATGAAATATTGGCTGCCGCCGGTATCGGGGCCGCCCAACGCCATGCCGACTGCACCCCGATCATAGAGGCGCCGATTGAGCTCATCGCGAATCGCGTACGGCGGACCGCCATTGCCATCGCCGCGCGCGTCGCCATCCTGGACCACGAAATCGGGAACGACGCGATGGAACGCGATGTGGTCGTACGTACCGGCGCGCGCGAGCGAGAGAAAGTTGTCCACGGTAAGCGGCGCATCGGCGGCGTAGAGCTCGATCTCGACCGGACCGCGCACGGTCTGGATCACCGCATGGGGCAGCGTGCCCGCGAGCGCGGGAACGACGAGCTCGCGGACGCGCGCTTCGTACCAATCGAGCGGGTGCAGTTGGGCGACTGGCGCGTCGCGCCAGCGCGAGAAGAGCGGACACGTGGCGCCGGCGGCGCGCACCAACGGCTGGACCGGCGCGGGTACCGTGCGCAGGAGCGCAACGAGCGAGTCGCCGAACGATGCGCTGTCTCGCGTCCACGCGCTCGCGACGTATCGCACGAGTGCGACGCGCGCATCATCGATCGTATCGGAGGCAGCGCGCGGCCAACCGGCCCACACGCGCGGCAGCTCGGCGGCAGTGCCGTGTCCGGCAAGCGCATCGATGGCGACGGCGCGCACGACGGGATCGCGATCCGTTAGGCCGAAGTACATGTACTCGCGCCGCCACGGATGCTGCTGCGCGGTATCGGCGTGCGGCGCGAGCGCGCCGAAGCCTGCCTCACGGACGCGCGGGTCGGGGTCGCGCGACTCCGGGAGCGAGATCTCGCGCATCCGCTCGATGGATGGGGCCGCGGCGCCGGCGTCGGCGACGGCGGCGCGGTACCGCCAGTCGCCGTTGTGCGCCCACGAGTCGGGATCGTCGAACTCGGCGACGGGCAGGACGACGTCGCGCGACATGGCCGCGGTGAGAACGGCCGAGCGGAACGCGAAGCCGGTGTCGGCGCGCCAGATGGGCATCCAGGCCGCACGCGGGCCGTCGAACACCGCGCCTAACGACTGGGCGGCGGTGAGCCGAACGTTGGCGTCCGGATCCTCGAGGGCGGCGAGCACGACGGCGCGCGACGAATCGCCGTACGTGGCCGCGGCGCGCAGCGCTTCGATGCGCACGTGGGCCGACGAGTCCCCGACCAACCGTGCGAGCACGGGACGCGCCAACGCGGCGAGCGAGTCCCCCGCGGCCCGGTGCGAGAGCGCGCGGGCGACCTGCTGCCGGACGAGCGGATTGGGATCGCCGGCGAGCGCGATCGCATCGCGGACGGCGGCGCTCACCGGCGACCGCGAGATGGCGTAGACGGCCGCCCAACGCACGTCGGCGTCCGCGTCGTGCAGGTAGGGCCGCACGTCGCCCACCGGGACCGGGCGGAGCTTGGCCGTGGCGAGGAGCAGCGCCCGCGCGACCACGGCTGGGCGCTTTGCGCCTAACGCACGATGGATCGCCGCCGCCGCCGGCGCGCCGATGGCACCCAAGCTCCATGCGGCCACGACGCCGACCGACGGCGGCCCATCGAGCGCCCGCGCGAGGACGGGCACGGCCGCCGAGTCGCGGAGCAAGCCTAACGCGAACGCGGCGTTGGCCGCCACCGCGGTGTCGCCGTCGGCGACCAGTGTGCGGACCACGGGCGCCATCGCCGATCCGTGCACGCGCCCAACGGCGAGCACGGCTTCGGCGCGCTCGGGCGACGAAGGCGATGCGAGACCTGCGCGCACGAGCGCGGTGTCGAGGCGGCGCGTGTCTTCCATCTGGAGCACGCGTGCGTACGTCGCAACGTCGATGGATGCGGCCTGGGATGGCGCCGGAGCGCCGGCGGCCCGTGGCGTGCACGCCAGCGCGGCGGCGAGTAGCGCGAGTAGCGCGGGGCTACGAGATGCCGGCCGCGTCACGAGCGAGCAGGTCGCGCACGTCGCGCGGGAGCGTCACGACGCGATGATCGCGATTGAGCGACACGAGCACCGTGCGCGCCGTCGCGAGCGCTTCACCGGACACGGCGTTCGAGATGACGTAGTCGAACGTCACCGTACGTGACGCGACGGCGCTGATCACCGTGTCCACGCGCACCATGTCATCGTAGCGCGCCGGCGACTTGTAGCGGATCTCGGCCTCGGCGACGGCAAGGGCGATCCCCCGCTCTTCCATTTCGCGGTACGGCATTCCCGAGGCACGAATGTGATCGGTGCGCCCGATCTCGCACCACACGAGATAGTGCGAGTGGTACACGACGCCCATGCGATCCGTTTCCGCATAGCGAACGCGAAACTCGACTGAGGATGTGCGCGGCGGCATCAGACGGCGGGGAGGATGCGTGCGCCGGCGCGGTTTGTAAAGGTCGCACGGGCCAGCTAGAATGTGCACATGCTCGACGCGCCGTGCTACGTATTCTCGGATGCGCACCTCGGCACCGCGTCGGCGGAGCTCGAGCGCGGTCTCGTGTCGTTTCTCCGGAGCCGCGTGGGCCAGCCGGGCTCGCTCATCGTCAACGGCGATCTGTTCGACTTCTGGTTCGAGTGGCGGCACGTCGAGCCGCGCGGACACTTTCGCGTGCTCACCGCGTTAGCTGATCTCCGCGATGCGGGAACACACGTGCTCTACGTGGGCGGCAATCACGACTGCTGGGGCGGCGACCTGCTCACCCGCGACGTGGGCGTGGAGTTCCACCTTGGCCCGTGGTCGGGTGAGTTGGGCGGGTGGCGCGCTCTCGTGGAGCACGGCGACGGATTGCGTGAGCGCGAGGATCGCGCGTATCGCCGGCTGCGCACCGTGTTGCGCAATCGTTGGGCGATTCGCGCCTTTCGGTGGATCCATCCCGACTGGTCGGTGCGCATCGCGTCGGGGAGCTCCGACGTGAGTCGATTGCGCGCGGCGGGCGACGGCGGCAAAGGCCTCGAAGCAATCGCGACGCATCATCTCACGGCACGACGCGACCTCGACCTCGTGATCTTCGGACATTCACACGTGCCGGCGCTTCGTGCGATCGGAGGCGGCGTGTACGCGAATCCGGGCGCGTGGATGGATGCGCAGACTTTCCTGGTGGTGGCTCCGGGACGCGTCGAGCTGCGCCGGTGGACCGGCTCAGCCCAAGGTGACCTTCTCGACGTCGTCGATCGCGGCGCCGAGAAAGCGTTGCCCTTGCCGTAGGAAGTGATCGGGCGCGTCCGACGCGACGAACCGGTGCGTGCCGATGCTTCCCGGCGGCGCGACCAGATTCCGTTCGGCGAGGACGCGACACGTTTCGGCCGCCGTCTCTTCCGCGCTATCGATGAGCCGCACGTTGCGCCCAACGACGTCGGCGAGCATCGGCTTGAGGAGCGGATAGTGCGTGCAGCCGAGCACGAGCGTGTCGATGTGGTCGGACGTGAAGGGGGCGAGGTACTCGCGCGCGATGAGCCGGGTGGCTTCGGTATCCAGCCAGCCTTCCTCGACTAACGGAACGAACAACGGGCACGCCTGGGCGACGACGTCGGCGTCGCGCGCGATGGCGTGGATGGCCCGCTCGTACGCGCCCGACGTGATGGTGCCGAGCGTGCCGATCACCCCGATGCGCCGAGTGTGCGACGCCCCGACGGCGGCGCGGGCACCGGGCTGCACGACGCCAATGATCGGCAACGGAAACTCGCGCTGCAGGTGCTCGAGCGCGTGCGCGGTGGCGGTGTTGCACGCCACGACGATCACCTTCACGCCCTGCTCGGTGAGCCACGTGGCGATCTCGCCGGCGTAGCGGCGCACGGTGTCCGGGCTCTTCGGACCATAGGGCACGCGAGCAGTGTCGCCGAAATAGATGATGCGCTCGTGCGGGAGCTGCCGCACCAGCTCGCGGACGACCGTTAGGCCGCCGATACCGGAGTCGAATACGCCGATGGGGTCGCGCGAGGACGTCAAAAGGGTACCGTCACGATGATGCTGGCGTCTTTGGCACCAGACTGCCCACGCACCTGGATCGGCACATCCCACAGTTGGGCGGCGACGAACGCGTCGGCGCCGGCGATGAGGTGCGTGAAGATGAGGAGGGCAGACCAGTCCTCGACCGCCTGCTTGCGCGCCGGGATGACGCCGGCATACGGATTGGGCACGTATCCGGCGGTTCCGGCGGGCGCGAGCACGCTGTCGCGCGCGAGCTGCTTGGCGGCGGCCAGCTCCTTCTTGGACTGGATGAGCATCGCGATCGACGCCACCTCGAGCGCGGCAAACAGGCCGCCGGCCGTCGAGCGATGGAGCGACGCTTGGCCCCAACCGGGAATGGCCAACGACTCGAGGAGCGCGCGCTTGGACGAGACGGGCGGTTTGAGCGACTGCTTGGGGGCCGGCACGGTATCGGAGGCGACCGGCGCGGTGGGTCCGACGCGCGTGCTGTCGGCGGTCTGGGCCCGTGCGTTAGGCATGCCTAACAGAACGGCGCCCAGGACCAGCAGCGCCACGCGCCACCCGGCGCGCCGTGGCGGGAACGTGTGGGAATCGAACCCACCCAACCCGACGTCGTCAGGTCGCAGCGGTTTTGAAGACCGCGAGAGCCACCAGGCCCCATCCGCTCCCAAACGGCTCACGAGACGATGATGTCGAACGATGAACGTTGCTCCACGACGCCGATTTCGACCGCTCCTTCGACGCGCGAAAGATAGTCGGCCACCGCGGCACGCGGCAGCGCGACGAGCAGGCCGCCGGACGTCTGCGGGTCGACCAGGAGTGCGCGATCCACGTTGGTGCATACCCCCCAATCGACGCGCTGCTCCAGAAACTCCTCGTTCCGATCGGCGCCGCCGGTGGAGACACCCTGCTCCGCGAACTCGCGCGTGCGCGGCAGGAAGGGAATGCGCGCGAGCGCGACGCGCACGGTGACGTTGCTGGCGCGCGTGACGTGGGAGATGTGTCCCAGCAACCCGAATCCGGTGATGTCGGTGGCGCATCGCGCGCCGAGCGCGAGCGCGGCGCGCGATGCGCCGGCGTTGAGCTGAGCCATGCCGGCGATCATCGTGCGCTGCGACTCGGCATCGAGGAGCTCGCGTTTGGCGGCCGTCGACAGAATGCCGGTGCCCAACGGTTTGGTGAGGACGAGCACGTCGCCGGGTACGGCGCCGGCGTTGGTCAGGATGTGCCGCGGGTCGACGCGACCGGTGACGGCGAGTCCGAACTTGGGCTCGTCGTCCACCACCGTGTGCCCGCCGGCCACGACGGCGCCGGCCTCGCGCACCTTGTCCTGCGCACCGCGCAAAATCTCCGTTAGGACGTCGAGGGGCAGGCGTCCGGTTGGAAAGCCGGCGATGCAGAGCGCGGTGAGCGGCTCGCCGCCCATGGCATACACGTCCGAGAGTGCGTTGGCGGCGGCGATCTGTCCGAAGGCGTAGGGATCGTCTACGATGGGCGCGAAGAAGTCGACCGTCTGGACGAGCGCGAGATCGTCGGACAGCCGAAAGACCCCCGCGTCGTCGAACGTCTCGGAGCCGACGAGGAGGCGTGCATCCATCTGGCGCGGCAACGGCGCCAGCACTCGGGACAGGTCACCCGGACCCATCTTGGAGGCTCAACCCGCGCAGCGCGCGAAGGCCGTGAGCCGGAACAACTCCTCGCGGGTCTTGGAGGTACTCATGACGCCCTCCGATAAACGTGCCTCACATGCCTCACGTGCCTAACGCGACACCCGCGCGATGACCTCGATTTCGACGCGCGCGCCGCGCGGGAGCGCGGCGACCTGCACCGTCGACCGCGCCGGACGCGCCCCGCCCAGATGGCGCGCGTACGCATCGTTGAAGGTGGCGAAGTCGGCGAGATCGAGCAGAAACACCGTCGTCTTGGCGACGTCCGTCCAGCCGGCGCCCGCCGCCGCGAGCACCGCGGTGAGATTCTGCATCACGCGATCGGTCTGCTGCGTGATGTCGCCGTCGATGAACTTGCCCGTGGCGGGATCGAGGGCGATCTGGCCGGCGGTGAACAGGAGATCGCCGGCGCGCACGCCTTGCGAGTATGGGCCGATGGCGGCGGGTGCGTTAGGCGTGGACACGGAAGAAAGCGACACGCGTGGCTCCGGACGGTGAACGGGGACGAGGGTCGATGCGAGAGCGCGCCGGGGAGTATCCCCGGCGCGCCCGTGAGAACGGTAGTGGGGTGCTCGTTCTGCTATTCCTGATATACCTGGCCGCTGCGTCTCAGAAAAGGCCCACGATGCTGCCGTCGGGCTTCACTGCCATGTGCTCGGCAGCGGGCTCCTTGGGAAGACCCGGCATCGTCATGATGTCGCCCGCTTGCGCGACGACGAAGCCGGCGCCCGCGGACGGATACACCTCGTTGACGGTGATCCGGAATCCCTTCGGCCGGCCGAGCCGGGTGGGATCGTCGGTGAACGAGTACTGGGTCTTGGCCATGCAGACGGGAGTGTCACGGAGGCCGATGGACTCGAGATAGTCGATGGTGCGAGCCGCTTTCGCCGAGTAGTCGGCGCCGTCGCCACCGTACACCTTGCGGACGATGATGTCGATCTTCTCGCGAATCGGGAGCGCGGTGTCGTAGAGGGGCGCCCAGCGCGAGCCGCCGCGTTGGAGCGCGGCGAGCACCTCGCGCGCCAATTCTTCGCCACCGGCGCCGCCGTTCGCCCACACGTCGTTCACCGACGCGCGCACGTGTTGGCGCGCCGCGAAATCCGCGACCATCGCGAGCTCGCGATCGGTGTCCGACGTGAACCGGTTGATGGGGACGATCACCGGCACGCCGAACTGCTTCACGTTCTCGATGTGCGCTTGCAAGTTAGGCAGGCCTTTCTCGAGGGCCGCGAGGTTCTCGGTGGACAGGTCCTTCTTGTTCGCGCCGCCGTTCATCTTG
>JANWIK010000012.1 GCA_025449955.1 Gemmatimonadaceae bacterium | reverse complement strand
TCGCCGACAAGTACATCAGCGGAATCGACTTCGTTTCCGGATCCGCTTTTAGGCGTTGGCAGACATCGTATCCCGTCATGTCGGGCAGGCGGATGTCGAGCACGATGAGATCCGGCTGCGCTTTCGAAAATCGCAGGGCCTCGGCGCCGGTTTCCGCTTCGGTGACCCGCATGCCGGCGCCGCGCAGCACGCGACTAACGGTGTAGCGGTTGCCCGGCGTGTCATCGACGACGAGCACCGATGCCGGCGTCGAGTCGGCGCCCAGCGATTCGGACGCATCGTCGTGCAGGCGATGGAGTTCGGACGACACGATCTGGTTGTCGGCTCTGGGCGGCACGGCCGGCGGCACGGGCTCGATCGGCACTCCGCTTTCCGCGGGCATCGTCATGGCACCGTCACCTCGTGGGGCGTTTCCCGGTTAGGCGTCGGCTCGACGATCCAACCAGGGTGGCGCCGTGGAACCATCAGACTGAAGGCCGACCCGCGTCCGGGCGCGCTCACCAACTCGATACGGCCACCGAGCAGCGCGGCGAGGTTGCGCGACAAGCGCAGACCGAGTCCGCTGCCGTGCACGCGCCGCTGGAGCGGACTGTCGAGCTGCGTGAATTCGTCGAAGACGCGCTCCTGATCGGCGGCGGCAATGCCGATACCGGTGTCGCGCACGTCGAACCGCATCATGTCGCCGATCTCGACGCTCACCGACACGCGGATCTCGCCACGCTCGGTGAACTTGATCGCGTTCGAGAGCAGATTGCGCAGAATCTGTGCGACGCGCGCGTCATCGGTCTCGAGCACCGTGTCCGATTCACTATCCTCGAACACGAGCGTCACGGCGTCGGACGTGAGCAGCGGACGACAGATGCCGCGTAAGGCGCCGAGCAATTCGCCCACGGTGCACGCGCGATAGCGCAGCGTGCTATGACCGGCCTCGATGCGCGCGATGTCCAACAGATCGTTCACCAGCTCGGTGACGGTCTGCACCGAATGTCGGATGAGCGAGACCTGTTTTTCCTGCTCGCCAGTGAGCGGTCCATCGGCATGATCGAGCAAGAGACGTGTGAGGTTGAGCACGGACGTCATCGGCGTGCGCAGCTCGTGACTCACATCGGAGAGGAACCGGCTCTTGTGCTCGGAGACGCGTTTGAGATCTTCGGCGCGATCGTCGAGCTCCGCGTAGAGCGCCATCACGCCGCGATTCGTGGCCTCGAGCTCGCTGTTCAACCACTCGACCTGCGCGTGGGTACGACGGCTCGCGCTCAAAGCCCACAGCAACTCGCGGTTTTGCCGCTGCGCTTCGGCCGCGGGCTGCAGCGCGTCCTCCGACAGCACGGCGGTAATGCGCGCGGCGTCGCTCACGTCGAGCAGCGGCGCCGACGCGAGGAGCGGATGCCCAAGGTCGACCGTCGTTGCGCCGTCGCCGGAACGTTGGATGCGGAAATGTTCGACGAGCTGCTTCGCGGTCGCAATGCCGGCATTTGCCGGCGTCGAATCGCCATTGTCATCCGCGGATGGGATCTCGAGATCGCGCATGGCCAGTGTGCTGCCCGTGATGCGCGCGATGAGCCACTGTCCGCGGCGCCCGTTGCGTTCCACCACGAACTGCACGTGCGTGGCCGGGCCCGATGCATGCGCGTTGTGCGCGATCTCGCACACCGCGGTCGCGTAGCGCGTGCGATCGTCGTGACCGATGCCGAGCGCTTCGGCGATGAGCCGCGCGTGGTGACGCGCGCGCAGGACATCGAGATCCGACTCGAGCGCGAGGCTCGCGAGCGGCAGCGTGCGCGGAGCCGGTTTCACAAGTCGCGCATCCGAACGGCGAGGACGGTGGCGTCATCACGTCCGCGAGTAAAATCACGGAACAGCGTTCCGGCAACGAGCGCCGGATGACGCGCCATGAGTCCGGGGTACGTGCCTAACTGCCAGCGTGCCTTGATGCCGTCGGAGTGCATGATGAGGCATGCTTTGCCGATCCACGGATAGATGAACTCGCGCACCGCACGCATTTCATGGCCGGCGATGCCGTTGAGCGACGCGAGACTCTTCGCGTCGTCGTGCGACACGATGACGCCGGAGATGTTGCCGATGCCGGCGAACGTGAGACGCTGCTCCGACGGAACGATCTCGGCGACGGCGAGCGCGGCGCCTCTCGTGCCGCGCATGGCACCGTGCGCGGCCTCGATGATGCGGGACGGCGAATGTCGCGCATGTTGTTCGGCCGTTCGGATGGCCGTCTCGGCGGCTCGTGCGGCATCAGCGCCGTGGCCCAGGCCATCGGCGAGCACGACGAGCGCGCGATGCTCCGTGCGATCGATGAGCCACGCGTCTCCGCAGGCACGCTCGGACGCCATGGGCAGGCACACCACTCCCGTAGCGCCGGGATCCGCCTCTCCCGTGAGGGAGCGCTGGCTGGCATGGACGCGCGCGAAGAGCGTCGTGCCGGTTTCGGGCGCGGAGTACACATCGAACTCGGTCGCCATACGCCGCATCGCGCCTAACCCGTGGCCCGCCGAGCCGGCCGTCGAGTATCCATCGGACATGGCCTTGGCGAGGTCGCGAATGCCCGGACCCTTGTCGAGCGCGAGGAGCTCGACCGCGGAGGGTGGCGTGCCGACGAGCCGCAGCAGGATGATGCCTTCGGCGGCATGGCGCGCGAGATTGGTGGCCGCCTCGGTCACGATCACGGCGAGCGTGCCGAGCTCGTTCTCGCCGAAGCCGGCGGTCACGCCTAACGCATTGGCGCGGCGGCGGACCTCGCCCACGTGACTCGGGTCCGACACCGTCAGCGCGATGGACGCGGGGCCGCCTAGCGCTTCGCCTAACGCTGGAGTCGAGCTCGACTCGGCCGTCGCCACGCTACCTCCACCTGGTGATCGTCACGCGCGTGCCCTCGCCCGCGCGCGACCACAAGTCGAATTCGTTGGACAGCCGCTTCGCGCCGCCCAAGCCGAGGCCCAGACCGTTGCCTGTCGTGAACCCGTCGGTCAACGCGAGGTCGACATCCTTGATGCCGGGTCCGCGATCCTCGAACGTCAGCCTCAGGCCCGTCCGGCCGTTGTCGATCACCGCCTCGAGGCGCGCCGTCCCGCCGCCTCCGTGGTCGAGCGTATTGCGTGCCAACTCGCTCGCCGCGGTCACGACTTTCGTCTGATCGACGAGGCTCAGCCCCTGAGCCACGGCCAACGATCGCACGCTCTGCCGCACGGCGACCACGTCTTGCTGCGAACGCACCGGCACGATCTCACACCGCAGCACTGTCATCGGAACTCTCGGACAGTGGGGTGGAACCGGGGGCTGCGTCGTGCCCGTCGAAGCCGGTTGCATGGCGCAACATGGCCATGCCCTTTTCGACGTTCAGTGCCGTGCGAACGCCGGGGAGCGATAGTCCGAGCTCGACCAGCGTGATGGCAACCGCAGGTTGGATGCCGACGACGACCGTTTCCGCATCGAGCACGCGCGACGTGCCGGCGATGTTCGAGATCATGCGTCCGATGAACGAGTCGACGATCTCGAGCGATGAAATGTCGAGCAACACGCCGCGGGCGCCGGTTTCGGATATGCGCGTTGCCAGGTCCGACTGGAGCGTCAACGCCAACCGGTCGTGCATGTCGACCTGGATGCTGACGATGAGAAACTGCCCCATGCGAAGGATCGGAATGCGCTCCATGGTCGACGTGCTCAGGCGCGGTCGTTCACGTGCGCGTCAATGCGCGTCACGGTGCGTCCGGTGCGCGAGAGGGCTAACCGGAACGCGTCGGCCAAGCTCGCCTTCGTCACCACATCGCCCAGCTCGACTCCCAAGTGCACGATCGTCTGCGCGATCTGCGGTCTGATGCCGCTGATGATGCACTCGGCGCCCATCAAGTGGACGGCGTTGACCGTCTTGAGGAGGTGCTGAGCTGTGAGGGTGTCGACCGTGGGCACGCCCGTGATGTCGAGGATCGCGACGTCGGATCCGGTTTCCACGATTCGCTGAAGGAGCGACTCCATAGCGACTTGCGTCCGGCTACTGTCGAGCGTGCCGACCATGGGCAGGGCGAGGATTCCGTCCCAGAGCTTCACGACCGGCGTGGACAGCTCGAGCAAATCCTGCTGCTGTCGCGAGATCAGCTGTTCGCGGCTCTTCTGGTATACCTCGGTGGTGTAGATACCGAGCTCATCCAGTATCAGCGAAGCATTCCAGACGTCGGTGGTCCTCGTGTCGGCATCCGGGTTCGCGGCCGCTCCTAAACGTTCGAACAAGGGCTCTTTGAGCGAGAAGACGAACATCGCCGTTTCCCGAGGCGAGAAACCTTGGATGGCGCGCGACTTGGAGAGGTCGGCGAGAAAGCCGCGGACATCGTCCCAGTCGGGACCGTCGACGCTCGACGCGCCGCTCGCAATGGCCTTCTGCAGAAGCGAGATGAACTCCCGCGACTGAGAGCGGAGTTCGTTGGCCGAGATGCTGCCCCGCGCGGACAAGACCTTTGACTGTGCAGCGATCCAGGCTTCCAGCAGGTTGGCGCTGTCTTGCTCGAGGACGCGCGCGATCCGGCCGCTCTCGGAGCGAGCCGCGCGGCTCGTGTCGGCCACCGGGGCCTCCTTGACGAGTGAGGGAAAGGAACCGGCCGGGACCGTGCTGAAGGCCGGAGCGAATGTGAGTCGAACCGGGAGTGATCGTCCGCGCACGCCGGTCTGCACGTCTCATACCGTGACCGGTTATGCGTCGGCAAGGTATTCGTGGACGAACTTCACTGCCATGGAGCCTTCACCGACTGCCGACGCCACGCGTTTCACGGAGCCGAGTCGGACGTCGCCGGCAGCGAACACGCCGGCCCAGCTGGTCTCGAGCAGGAAGGGTGGCCGCTTGCGATCCCAGTTAGGCGAACTAGCGGCCGAGCGTCCAGTGCGGATGTAGCCGTCGCGATCCGTTTCGATGCCGCGCGGGAGCCATTCGGTACGCGGCACCGCGCCGATGAACGTGAACAGGGCCGGCGTCTCGATGGTCCGCGTGGCGCCGGTCTGTATGTTCGCAACCACGATGCGTTCGAGGCGATCGCCGCCCTGCATCTCGCGGATCTCGGTGTGGGCGAGCACCTCGACGTTGTCGCACCCTTCGATGCGCTCGGCGAGATAGCTCGACATGTCGGCGCGGAGATCGTCGCCGCGCACGATCAGCAACACGTGCGGCAAGTGCTCGGAGAGGAATACCGCCGCTTGCCCGGCGGAGTTGCCGCCGCCGACGAGCACGACTTCGACGTCGCGGCACTCGCCTAACTCAGTCGGCGTGGCCTCGTAGTACACGCCGAGTCCTTCGAATCGCTCGCGGCCCGGCACGTCCAAGCGGCGGTAGTCGGCGCCGGTGGCGATGAGCACGCAGCGTGCGGTGGCGCGCTCCTGTTCATCGATATGGACGATGAAGTTCGCGCCGTCGCGTTCGAGCGTTGCGACGGGCGACGGAATGGAGAAGCGCGCGTCGAACTTCTGGGCCTGCAGTGTTGCGCGCGCGGTGAGCTGCGCGCCGGTGATGCCCGTCGGGAATCCGAGATAGTTCTCGATTTTCATTGACGCACCGGCTTGGCCGCCCGGCGACGCGCGATCGAGAATGAGCGTGCGCAATCCCTCGGACGCACCGTACACCGCGGCCGCGAGTCCGGCCGGTCCGGCGCCGATGATCACGAAGTCGTAGACGTCGGTGCCGAGCGCGGGTTTGAGACCAACCGCTTCGGCCACATCGCGAATGGATGGGTTGCGCATGAGCGGGCGGCCGTTGCACGCGACCGCCGGCAGGTCGTTCTCGCCTAACCCAAAATGCGCGAGCAGCTCGCCCACGCCGGGATCGTCGTCGGTGTCGATCCACGTGACCGGCACCTGGTTGCGGCTCAGGAATTCGCGCAGGTGATAGGCCTCACGCGAGCGCACCGATCCGATCACGCGTACGCCCTGGAATCCCGAGTCGAGGAGCAGCTCGCGCCGGGCGATGAACGCGCGAAGGACCACCTCGCCGACCGCGGGTCGCTCGGCGATGATGCGCCGGATGTCGGCGGGTGCGATCTCGAGGACTTTCGTATTGCCGCGCGCGACGGCCGTCACGAGCGGGCGTCGTCGCGTGAGGAGGTCGACGTCGCCGGTGAACTCACCCGGCTCATGGGTCACGAGCGTCCGTGGCTCGTCACCGGAGCGATCGATGATCTCGACGGCGCCGGCGACGACGACGAAGAATGCGTTGCTGCTGCCGCCGGCTTCGAACAGCAGGTCGCCCTCGCGGACGTCGCGCGGCGTGGCGAACGAGGCGAGGGTGGCGACCTGGTCGTGCGTTAGGCGCGGAAACGCAATTTCGTTGCGGGGGTCGTCGCCGGACAGAGCGGCGTGCTTCGGGGTGCGTGGCGCATCGGTGTTCGCCATGACCACGAAGTTCGTCGGCCACGGCGGCCTTTGCAACCGCCGTGGCCGGGCCGGTGCTACTTGCCGCGCACTCCGAAGGATCCGTCGCCGCTTCGCGTTTCGCGCGCCGCGCCATCGGTCGTGGGAAGCATCGGCGGAGGCGCGGCCGGCGCTACGCCGTCGAGAATGCCGCTGCGCGTCACGAGCTGCGCCGCCAACACCGTTTGAATGACGCTCGTGATGTTGTTCGTCGCCATCTCGGGCGCGCCGCCAGCCGTGCCGCCGCCGGCGATCGTGATCAGCTTCGCATCGGACAGCGCATTTGCGATGACCGGTGCGATCTGCGGCAACAGCTCGATCTGGCGATAGCGGAAGTAGCTCTCGCCGCCGGCGGCTATCGCCTGGTTCACTTTCTGGATGCTCTCGGCCGTCGCGTCGGCGATGCGGCGGATGCGGATCGCTTCCGCATCGGCGGACGCTTCGGCTTCGAGGCGCACGCGCGCGGCGTCGGCCTTGGCCTGGGCGATCTGCGTCGCGTCGAGCTCGGCCTCGCGCTGCACGCCCATCGCTTCCTGGCGTTTGGCTTCGGCCTGCGCGACTAACGCAGCGTTGCTCGCTTTGGTTTGCTCGAGCTCGCGCTGCTTGTCGGAGATGGCGCGCTCGGCGTCGAGCTGCGCTTCTTTGGCGCGGCGCGACTGATTCGCGGCGACGATCTCCGCGTTGGCCTGGGCTTCGGCAGCGGATTGACGACGACGCGCGTCGGCCACCTCGGATTGCACGACCTTGATGTTCAGCGAATTGAAGATGAGGCCGAGGTCGGTGAGCTCGCGCGAGCAGGCCTTGCGGATGATGACGGCCAACGGATCGTCCTCGTCCTCGATCACGCCGTCGCCCGCCGGCACGATGGCCACCGGCGGTGCGTTAGTCTTGAGCGCGGTGCCGACGCCGGTGACGGCGGGGATCGCCCGCTGCGGCGGCGCCGTCTTGGCGGAGAAGAGCTGGTCGTGCGTGAGCAAGTTGATCGCGCGGCGGCCAGAGCTCGAGAGCAGATCGGTGAGGGTGCTGATCTGGTCGGCCTCGGACTTGGAGAAGAAGCGGTTCGCCGCCGTCTTGATGAGCATGTCGGTGTCGCCGACGCAGACGATGGCGCTGGCCAGCACGCGGACCTTGATGGGCCGCGCCGTCCCGGTGTCGTCGACGTCGGCCGTCTGGTCGGTGATGTCGAGGTCGACGTTGATCACTTTGCTCGAGATCGTGGTGCCGGTCGTGAGCAGCGGGATCTCCTTGGACTTGCCCGGCCCGCGGTAGGTGACCGTGCCGCCGTGGAGCCAGCTGACCAACCGGATCGTGCCCGCTTCGACGTTGCGCAGAAATCCGGCGACGATGAGCGGCACGCCGACGAAGACGATGCCTAACACTATGGCGATGAGGACCCAGCCCGACAGGAAGCCCGACATGTTTCCGACTCCGCGAAGTAAAAGGGAGAAACCGAAAGCGTCAGAGCAGCGACACCGTGCAGCGGTTGCGATCGGCGTCGACCGCATCGATGCGGACGCGGTCGCCGGCGCGAACCATCGCGCCGGCAGTGCGCTCGCCCGCGACTAACGTGGCCAGCACTTGCACCACCTGTCCGTCGAGCTCGATGGCGACGAGGCCTTGACCCGCCGCGTCGAACGACGTGACTGCCGTGGCGGAATCCGTGACACAGCTCTCGAGTGTGAGCGCCGGCCGCGACGCGAATCGCATGGTCGCGTTCCACACGGGACGTGCGAGGACCATCTCGAAGAGAAGGCCACCCGCGATGGCGGCGCCTGCGAGCGGCACGCCGTGGATGACGCGACCGAGCAGCAAACCGGTCGCGCCCGCGCCGAGCAGCGCCGAAAACAGCACGCGCGGTGACATGAGGGACAACAGCGCACGCGACGCCGCGGCACCGCCGCTGTGCCCAGCGTGCGAGCCGGCGCGCACGGCACCGGGTGCATGGCCGTGTCCGGCGCGGGCCGGCGCGTGACCCGCGTGGCCGTGACGCCCGATGCCGGTGAGCGACATGCCCACGAGGCCCAGGGCGCCTAACAACAGGCAAAACGTGTAGGGGTCCATGTGGACGGCCGGGTGGCCGAAGCGTCCGCGGGGAGCAGGGGAGAGGGAGGGGGCAAGGTCGCCATGCGGCGATGCCGCCCTCTCTCAGTAACTATGGTGAAGCGCGGCGGGCTGGGCAAGACGGTGAAACGGACACTCGCTCGCCGCGGGGGGTTGCGGTCGGCCGTGCATCGAGTGCTTAATCCCAGTCCGCAGACACTTGAATGGGAGACACAATGGATCGGAACGCTTCGGCGCGCATTCGGCCCGGCGCCTTACGCACGGTGGCGCTCGGCGCGGCGTGCGTTGCGCTCGCCGCCATGGCGCCGCTGTGCATCGGCGCGCAGGTCCCCATTGTGGGGCACGCGGTGGGAGCAACGGCCGGCCTCGCGAAGGACCCGACGCTCGCGCTCGCGCTGCACGACATCTCGCCGGCGAACATCCGGCACACCGATTCGGTGCTGGCGGCGTTCGGCACGCGCCACACGTTGAGCGACACGACGAGCAGCACACGGGGCATTGGCGCCGCGCGACGGTACGTCTACGCCACGCTCGGCACCATCAGCACACAGTGCGGCGGGTGTCTGCGCGTGGAATACGATCCGGCCATGGTGCCGCTGCCGCGCGCGCCTAACCATCCACCGGTCAACGTCGTCAACGTGTTGGCGTGGCTGCCGGGACGCGACACGAATCGCGTGGTGGTGCTCACGGGCCATTACGATTCCTGCCGCTGCGCGTTGGATCCGATGGATTCGGTGAACGATGCACCGGGCGCCGACGATGACGCATCGGGCACGGCGGACGTGATCGAGCTGGCTCGCGTGTTCTCGCACCGGTTTCCCAAGGGACTCCATGCGACCATCCTCTTCGCCGTGGTGGCGGGGGAGGAGCAAGGGCTCCTCGGCTCCACGCATCTGGCGACGCGGCTGCACGACGCCGGGTATCGCGTGTCGGGCGACATGTCGGATGATATCGACGGGAACGTCTCGTCGGACAACGGGCACACGGACTCGACGAGCATGCGCATCTACAGCGGCGATCCGGACAACAGTCCGGGGCGCGAGCTGGCGCGCTACGCGGGCGAGTTGGGCGCGCTGTACCATCCGGGCATCTCGATCCTCGAGGTGTACCGGATCGACCGCATCGGCCGCGGCACCGACCACGAGCCGTTCGTTGCGTTAGGCGAGCCGGGCATCCGCACCACCGAGCGAATGGAGGCGCTGGACCGGCAGCATTCGCCCAACGACGTGTTTTCGCACGTGAACTTTCCCTATGCGGCCAACATCGCGCGGGTGAACGCGCTGGTGCTGGGCGCCCTGGGCGCGGCACCCGCGGCACCGGACAGCGTGCGTATCCAACGGCTGCCGCCGTACGGCCTGCAATGGCGCGTGTCGTGGCAGCCGGTGCCGGGCGCCGCGGGCTACGAGGTGCTGCTCCGGTCCACGACGTCTCCGAAATGGCAGCGCGTGATCCCCGCCGGCGACAGCACCGCGATGGTGGTGGACGCGCAGCTCGATGACCTGTGGGCCGGCGTGCGCAGCGTCGGTACGCACGGCGAACGGTCGCTCGCGACGGTCGTACCCGAAGCGCGGCCGCCGCGGCGCCCCACGCAACGTTAGCCTTTCGCCCAACGAATCATGCGCCGCTCGATTACTGCCCTCCTCGTTGCGTTCGCCGCCGCGTGTCTCGCACCGCACGCCGTGTGCGCACAGAAGGAAGGCGACTACACGATCAAAGACTTCCACTTCGCGGATGGGGAGTCGCTTCCCGCGCTCCGCATCCACTACATCACGTTGGGCGCGCCGCGCCACGATAAGAAGGGTCTCGTGACCAACGCCGTGCTCATTCTGCACGGCACCACAGGCACCGGCCGCCAATTCCTGTTGCCCGTGTTCGCGGGAGTGCTCTACGGTTCGGGGCAGCTGCTCGACACCACGCAATACTTCATCATCCTCCCTGACGGCATCGGCCACGGCAAATCGAGCAAGCCGAGCGACGGCCTGCACGCGCACTTCCCGCACTACGATTACAACGACATGGTGAAGGCGCAGTACGACCTTCTCACCAATGCGTTAGGCGTGAACCACCTGCTGTTGGTGATGGGCACGTCGATGGGCGGCATGCACACGTGGGTGTGGGGCGAGACCTATCCCGACTTCATGGACGGGCTCGTACCCCTGGCCAGCTTGCCGGGCCCGATGTCGGGCCGGAACCGGATGATGCGCCGCATGATGATGGATGACATTACCGAAGATCCGGCGTATCAGGGCGGCGACTACACCATGGAACCGCCCGGCCTCCACGCGGCATTGCAGCTCATGTTCATGATGACGAGCAGCCCGCGGCAGCTGCAGAAGGAAGCGCCCACGACCGGGGCGGCGGACACGTACATCGAGGGGTGGGAGAAGCGCGTGTTCGCCAATGAAGACGCCAACGACTATCTCTATGCGTTCGACGCGTCGCGCACCTACGACCCGAGCCAACACCTCGATCGCATCACCGCGCCGCTCATGGCCATCAATTCCGAGGACGACCAGGTGAATCCGCCGCACATGGGCGTCATGGAAGCGCTGATGCCGGAGGTGAAGCACGGCACGTACGTGCTGATTCCGATCAGCGATCAGACGCGCGGGCACGGCACGCACACGCTGGCGGCGGTGTGGCAGAGCCATCTGAAGGATTTCATGGCGCAGATCAAGCGCGACACCGGCCGCTAGCGGCCGGTGCCTAACCGGCGCCAGTTCCTCGCCGAGTCGGCGGCGTTCACCGCGCTCGTGCTCGCGGGCTGCGCGCCGGCCATCCGCACGCCGTCTCGCCGCCGGTTCGACCTCATCATCCGCGGCGGCACGGTGTTCGACGGCACGGGCGCCGAGGGCGTCGCGCGCGACGTCGGCATCGCCACCGGCCGGATCACCGCCGTCGCCCCGTCGTTAGGCGACGACGCGCGCGACCTCATCGATGCGCGCGGCCTCGCGGTGGCGCCCGGGTTCATCGACATCCACTCCCACGCCGACGACGGTTTGTTCATCGACCCCCTCGCCGAATCGGTGATCCGCCAGGGCGTGACGACGGTGATCGTCGGACAGGATGGATCGTCGCGCGCCCCCATGCGCGCGGGCGAAGCGGGCGAGCCCGAATATCAACGCCTGCGCGACTTCTTCGCCGCCATCGATGCGCTGCCCAGCGCCGTGAACGTGGCCAGCATGGTCGGGTTGGGCACCATTCGCCACGTGGTCGTAGGCGACGACGACCGCCCGGCCACGGCCGACGAGCTGCGCCGCATGACCGCGCTCGTCGAGGCCGCGCTCGCCGACGGCGCGTGCGGCGCGTCGTCGGGCCTCGAGTACACGCCGGGCGAATTCGCTCCGTTAGGCGAGCTAGTCGCGCTGTCGCGGCCCCTGGCGCGCCGCCGGCTGCCGTACGCCACCCACATGCGCAACGAAGACGACCGATTGCTCGAGGCGATCGACGAAGCGATCGCGGTGGCGCGCGGCGCGGCCTGCCCGCTCGAGATCTCGCACGTGAAGACCGAGGGCCAACGCAACTGGAACAAGATCGACGACGTCCTGCACCGCATCGCCGCCGCGCGCGCGAGCGGCGTCGACGTCACGTTCGATCGCTATCCCTACATCGCGTACCAAACGGACCTCGGCAACCTGTTCCCAACGTGGAGCAAGGACGGCGGCACCGATGCGTTCGTCGCGCGACTCGGCCGCGCCGATCTCACGTCGCGCTTGCGCGAGGCGGTGGCCGACAAGATCGGCCTGTTAGGCGGATGGGACAACGTGCTCATCTCGTCGGTGGCCGACGACACGGATCGCGCCGTCGAAGGCCAGCGCATGGGTCAGTACGCCACGTCCATCGGACGCGACCCCTTCGACGCGGCGGTTGGGCTGCTCGTGCGGAGCCACGGCGATGTCGGCATGGTCGGATTCGCCATGAGCGAGACGAACCTCGAGCGATTCCTCGCCGATCCGTTGTGCACCGTATGCAGCGACGGCGGCGCCGTGTCGATTTCCGGACCGGGCCGCGTTGGCCATCCGCATCCGAGGTCCCTCGGCACGTTCGCACGGATTCTCGGATACTACGTGCGCGAGCGCCACGTGCTCACGCTGCCGCAGGCGATTCGGAAAATGTCGGCGCAAACGGCCGAACGCATGCGGCTGCCGAACCGCGGACGCATTGCGATGGGCCACGCAGCCGACATCGCGGTGTTCGACCCGTCGACCGTTCGCGACCGCGCGACGTTTGCGGACCCGTTCCAGTACGCGGAAGGCGTATCGGCGGTGGTCGTGAACGGGGGCGTCGCGCTTCGGGACGGGCAACGGGGGCCGCGGACGGGGCGAGCGATCGCGCTCTCTTCGTAGGCCGATCCCGCGGGTCGATTTCGGACGGGAGTTGGGCCGGTCGGGGGTCGTAAACAGATAGGGGCCGGAATTGGGCGCTGGCGTTACGCTGCAGCGGGTTAGACGGTCCCAATCCTATAGTATGGCGCCGTCACCCCATCCCGCCCCATCCAGGTGAGTACGACTGCCGACTCGGCGCGACCGACCAGCACGGTCCTGTCGCGCGACTTGTCGGATTTCGTGATCGAGTTGTCGATCGCGCTGCACAAGCACGCCATGTATCCGGACGGCCATCCGTCGCTGGAAACGTCGCGGGAGCGCGTGCTGCGGCGTCTCGATTCTCTGCTCGCCGAGCGGCACACGCTGTCGTTAGGCGTCGCCCGCGACCAACTCATCATCGAGGGCGTCGCCACCGATCCGCGGCACCCGTTGCTGCACGGATTGGCGCGCCAGCTCCACGCGCACGATGCCGGCGCCGTCAAGTTCCTCGCCGGCATCGCAGATGGGGAAATGGACCAGGTGCTGCGCATGCTGGCGCGCGATCCGCTGCGCGAGGGCCGGGCGGCTTCGCCTAACGGCACGCACGAGACGCCGGTGTGGCCGCACGTGCGGCTCTTTCCGCTCAGCTACGATCAGCTCGAGCTGCTCGCCGACGGCGAGGAGCGGGGCGAGGGCGACGGCGGTCCGACCAGCGGCACGCGCCAGCGCGCCTCGCAGTTGTGGCTGGACCTCGCGCGCGCCGCACTGCAGACGGACGAGTCGACGGCGCCGGCCACCGATCCCGAGCTCGTCGCCGAGGCGATCAACGCGCACGAGCGCGAGCAAGCGTACGACCAGGTCATCATCGGGTATCTCCTCAAGATCGCAAACGAGCTGGCGTCGGGCGACCGCGCCGAGGCCGCCGTGCTGCGCCGGCGCGTGTCCCGGCTCATCAGCGCGCTCCAACCGGAGCAGCTGCGGCGGCTCGTATCGTTAGGCGGCGACACCGCCCAACGACGGCGCTTTCTGATGGATGCGTCCGAGGGACTCGCGGTGGACGCCGCGTTGACGCTGGTCCGGTCGGCGGCCGATGCGTCGGAGCGCGTCATCTCGACGTCGCTCCTGCGGCTGTTCGCGAAGCTCGCCGCGCACGCCGAGCGCGGCGACTCATCCGTGCGCGCCGAAGCAGAGCGCGCGCTGCGGGAGCAGATGCAGCAGCTCGTGTCCGGTTGGGTGCTTCCCGATCCGACGCCGGGCGCGTATGCGGTCGTGCTCGATCGCATGGCGCCCGACGCCTCGCTGTTCGTGAGCACGGTGGAGAGCACGCACGCCTGCGAGCCGCTGCGCGTCGTTCAACTGAGCATCGAGGTCGGTGTGATCGGACGCGACACCAACGATGCGATCGATGCGATGGTCAAGGCCGGCCAGATGGGGACGCTCTTTTCGGTGCTCGCACAGGCCGATCCGGACAACGAGACGGCAAAAGAGATCGGCGAGCGATTGGCGACGCAGGAGCATCTTCGGCGCTTGCTCGAGTCGCCCGCGCCCGATGCGGAGCAGCTCGATTGGGTGGTGCGCCGGTTAGGCGCGCGCGCGGCCGATCCGTTGCTCGACGTCCTCGGTGCATCGACGTCGCGCGCGACGCGCCGCAAGGTGCTCGGCCTTCTCGCGCAGCTGGGGCCGGCGTTGGGACCGGCCGCCGTGGCGCGGCTGCCCAGGGCACCGTGGTATTTCCAGCGCAACTTGTTGATCCTGATCGACCGGTTAGGCGCGTGGCCCGCCGGGTTTTCGCTGTCGCCCTACGCGACGCATGCCGACGCGCGCGTGCGGCGGGAGGCGGTGCGCATGCTGCTCAGAACGGCATCGGCAAGCCAGCGGGACGCGGCGGTTCTCACCGCGCTCGGCGACCCCGACGAGCAGGTGGTCCGCGTTGCGTTAGGCGCGGCCGCCGAGGCGTGCCCGCCGGCCGCGATCCCGCGCATCGCGCGACGGGTAACGGAACGCGAGCTGGAGGCCGATCTCGACCTGCTCGCGATCAAGGTGCTCGCGACGTCCAACGATCCGGCCGCGCTCGAGTGCCTGCTGTCGTGCGTCACCACCGGCCGCGGATGGTTTGGCGGCCGCCGGCTCGCGCCGCGCTCGCCGCGTTTGCTCGCCGCGCTGGCCGGTCTCGTCGCGCGGTGGCCCGCCGATCTCCGCGTGGTGTCCGTGCTCGCTCGCGCGGGCCGACATCCCGACCCCACGGTACGCAACGCTGTCGCGAACTGGGGCGGTTCCCAGTGAGCGCACCCGTCGAGTTCCTGCTCTCCCTGACGCGCACGCTCGCCATCATGAGCCTCTACGGCGAGACGCACCCGCGGCGCCAGGGCGCGGTGGAGCACTCGTACGAACGCCTAACGACGCTGCTCGCCGAGAATCCCCGGCCGCAGTTCAGCTTCCTGATGGACGAGGTGGTGTACGGGAAGCGCGCGATGCGCGAGCTCCAGGAGTGGGAATGGTCGCGCCGTCTGGCCGACGCCGGTGTGCAGCGCCTCGAAATCGACGACGGTGTCACGCTCGACGAATACGCCGGGTTCCTGGAGCTGGCTGGCGACCTGCTGTCGGGCGGCGGGTCGCGTACGACGACCATGCGTCCGAACGTGGTCACGCGCATCCGATTCGGCGCCGTCGGCTTGCAGGGCGAGGCACGCGAGGCCGGAGGAGAGGGGCGGCTCGCCACCGCCACGCTGTCGTACGCGTTGGATGAAGAGGTCGAAGCCGTTCGCTTCATCCATCAGGAAATGGGCGAGGCCGGCACGTTGGCGCTGCTCGAGGCGGAGGCGGTCGTGCGGTCGCTGTCGCTGGCCATGCACAGCAGCAATCGCGTGGTGATCCCGTTGCTCAAGTTGAAGGAGTTCGACCAGTACACCACCACGCACTCGCTCAACGTGGGCGTGCTGGCGATGGCGCTCGCCGAAACGTTAGGCTTTGGCGCCCGCGATGTCCGCGCGTTCGGCACGGCCGGACTGCTGCACGACATCGGCAAGGTGCGTGTGCCGCGGGACATTCTCATCAAGCCCGGCAAGCTGAGCGCCGAGGAGCGAGCCGTGCTCGACCAGCATCCCGTGGACGGTGCGCGCATCATTCTCGAGAGCGACGAGCAGTTAGGCATCGCGTCGGCGGTGGCCTACGAGCATCACATCATGATCGACGGAGGCGGGTATCCGGTGATGCGATACCGGCGCGAGTGCCATTTCGCGAGCCGTCTCGTGCACGTGTGCGACGTGTTCGACGCGCTGTGCACGGATCGTCCGTACCGCGCGGCGTGGGAGATCGACCGCGCGCTGGCGTACATCGGCGAGCGCTCGGGCTCGGAGTTCGATCCGTCCATCGCACGCGCGTTTGCCACGATGATGCAGCGCTTCGAGCTGCAGATCGGCGCGCCTCCAACCGGCGACGCGGCGCCCGTCGTAGCCGCATCTTGACACCGATGCTATTACAAGAGCGTGATCACTTCGCTCTTTTCGGCGCGGCGCCCGGCGATCCCGCACTCGCGGTCGAACGCTGTGCGCCGCGCGATGGTCGCCGTCCTCGCCATCTCGCTCGTCGTCGCGCCGTCACCGGCGCGCGCCCAACGTAAAGCCGCCGTAGCCGCCGCGCCGGCGGCGTGGCGTCCCTTCACCGCGCTCTTCGACAGCGCGGCGCACAGCGACAGCGTCGTGGGCGCCGCGATCCTGCTCATGCGCGATGGCCGGGTCGTCGCGCACCACGAGTACGGGTGGGCGGACCGGGCACGCGGGCAACGCGTCACCGAGCGCACGATCTTTCACTACGGCTCGATCACCAAGCAGCTCACGGCCATCTCGATCATGCAGCTTCGCGATCGCGGCAAGCTCACGCTCGACGATCGCGTCACGAGCTACATCCCGGAGCTGCGCCAGGTGCACGATCCATACGGGTCGATGGACAGCATTACGATCCACATGTTGATGTCGCACTCGGCGGGTTTTCAGAATCCGACGTGGCCGTACAAGCAGGGCGTCTCGTGGGAGCCGTTCGAGCCGACCACATGGTCGCAGCTGGTGGCGATGATGCCGTACCAGGAGCTGTACTTCAAACCCGGGTCCCGCTATAGCTACTCGAACCCCGGCTTCATCTATCTGGGGCGGATCATCTCGGAGTTGACCGACGATCCGTGGGAGACCTACGTCCAGAAGAACATCCTGTCTCCGTTAGGCCTGACCCGCAGTTACTTCAACACCACGCCGTACTATTTGGCCGACGATCGCTCGGCGAACTACACGGTAATGCACGACTCGGCCACCGGGCACGAGCACGTGCAGGACAACGGCCGCGAGTTCGATCCCGGCATCACGATTCCCAACGGCGGATGGAATGCGCCGTTGGCGGACCTCGCGACGTACCTCGCGTTCCTGACGGACGCAGCGCACGGCGACACGGCGCTCGAGCATCGCTACGGCATCGTGCTGTCGCGTTCCTCGTTAGCCGAAATGTGGCACCCGCTCTATGTGACGACTCCCGACTCCGCGTCGCATCCGGAATGGATGGGGATGTCGTTCTTCGTGCTGCCGCGCGGCACGTCGACGCTGATCGGACACACGGGGAGCCAAGCCGGTTTTCTGGCGTTCATGTACTTCAATCCCGCCACCAAAGCAGCGGTCGTGGCCGCGTTCAACACGAACGACGACGCGGCGCCCGACGGCAAGCCGACCGCCTTCGAGACGATCCGGCAGGCGGCGCTCAACCTCATCGAGTAGCCGCTGCGTTAGGCCGTCAGATGGCCGGCGCCTCGGCGTCGGCTGCCGCCGGCAGAATGCCGCGCTCCACGTATATGGGCCGGATCATGGCGCGGAGCTTGGGCAGTCGCAGCGTGAACCAGGCGCCGCCGGCCACGCACGCGAGACCGCCGAAGAAGATCGTCATCGGCACGCCGATGCGGCTGGCGACGACGCCGGCAACGAGACTGCCGATCGGCGCCGTGCCAAGGAATGCCATCGCGTAAAACGCCATCACGCGCCCGCGCAGCCGCTCGTCCACGATCGTTTGCAAGATCGTGTTGGTCGACGCCGTCTGCACCATGAATCCGCCGCCGGCGATGGGGAGCAGAAGCAGCGAGAGCCAGAGTGTGTGCGACAGCGCGAATGCGGCGAGGCCGACGCCGAACGTCATCGTCGCGACGGCGATCGCGCGCCCCAGGCCTAACACAGACGGCCGCGCGGCGAGGTACATCGCGCCGGCGAGCGCGCCGGCGCCCGACGCCGTCATGAGAAAGCCGAGCGTGTGCGGTCCGCCGTGGAGGATGCGGGATGCCACGGCGGGCATGAGGACGACGTACGGCATTCCCATCGTGCTCACCAGTGCGAGCAACAGCAGCACCGTGCGCGCGGGAACGAACCCCGACACGTAGCGCACGCCCTCGCGCAGTTCCTCGAGCGCGCTGCCGCGAGCCCGCGACGTCGCACTGGTGTCGGGCAGCCGCATCGCGAGCAGCGAGGCGATCACGGCGATGTAGGAGATCGCGTCGACCAGGAAGCACCACCCCTCGCTCGACGCGGCGATCAGGATGCCGCCGATCGTCGGACCGATGATGCGGCTGCCCGTCACCATGGACGAGTTGAGGGCGATGGCGTTAGGCAGGTCCCCGCGCTCCTCCACCATCTCGATCACGAACGCCTGCCGGGCCGGCGTGTCGAACGCGTTGATGATGCCCTGCGCCACCTGCAGCGCGAGGATCTCGGCGACCGTGATGATGCCCGCCAGCGCGAGGACGGCGAGCGCCAGCGATTGCAGCATCGACAGCACCTGCGTCGCGACGAGAATGCGGTGCCGGTTGGAGCGATCGACGATCACCCCAGAAAGCGGCGCCAGCAGCAGCGTGGGGATCTGACCGCAGAATCCGACGATGCCTAACAGCAGCGCCGAGCCGGTGAGGCGGTAGACGAGCCAACTCGTGGCGATGCGCGTGATCCACGTCCCGACGAGCGAGACGCTCTGGCCGCTGAAGAACAGGCGGTAGTTCCGGTGCCGGAGCGCGCGGAGCAGCGGCGCACGCCGCGGCGGCTGCACGTCTTAGCCTAACGCAGCGCGTCGAGCACGTCGCGCGTCGATCGCACCCGGCCGATGGTCGGGAAGTACCGCGTGACGGCGAACGCGTGCAGGTCCGCCTCCCGTGCCGCCATCGCGTCCTCGGCGAAAACGAAGTTGTAACCCAGATCGAACCCGGCTCGCGCCGTGGACTCGACGCCCACGTTGGTCGAAATGCCGCCGATGACGATCGTGTCCACGTGACGCCGGCGTAGCTGCAGGTCCAGGTCGGTGCCGTGAAACGCGCCCGGGTGGTGCTTCGTGACGCGCACGTCGGATTCCACGGCGTGGAGCTCCGGCACGATCTCGGCCCAGTCGGGTGATGGCTTGAAGGGCGGCCGCTGCACGTCGGTGAGCGGACGCGGGAACAACACGCCGCCCGGTCCCGGATCGACGTTCACCAGCACGACGAGCGCGCCGCGCTCGCGGAATCGCGCGGCGAGCTGCGCGGCGCGCGCGATGACGTCGTTAGCGGCGTGGGGTTGCGTGGTGCCGCCGGCGATGCCGCGCTGCAAGTCGATCAGGACGAGGGCCGTCGCCTGGGGGTCGAGCGTGAATGTCATTGGCTCGGGAGTTCAGGGTGCACGCGCGCTGTTCACGAAGCGCGCCGGTCTCTCTGAAAATACGCGGGCGGCACGGGGCCGATGGCCGGCGCTCTTGCCCGTGGTCGCCGCGTACCCGAAGTTAGTTGGGCCTGGGCCAAAGATCGCCATGACTTTCCCGACTGCGATATTCGACAACGAGGAGTTGTCCGCGCTACGCGCGGCGCTTGGCGGCCGGTATGTCGTCGAGCGCGAGCTGGGGCGCGGCGGGATGGGGGTCGTGTACCTGGCGCGCGAGAAGTCGCTCGACCGCCTCGTGGCGCTCAAGGTGCTGCCCGCCACGCTGATGGGGCAGGAGGTGCTGCGCGACCGATTCCTCCGCGAAACGCGGCTGGTCGCGAACATGTCGCACCCCAACGTGGTGCCGGTGTACGCGGTCGAGGAGCATCCCGGCGTAATTCTCTACGCGATGGGATACATCGACGGCGAGTCGCTCACGGAGCGGGTGCGGCGGGCCGGGCCGTTGCCGCCGGGCGAAGTTGCGCGCGTGTTGCAGGAGGCGGCGTGGGCGTTGTCGTACGCGCACAGCCGGGGCGTCGTGCACCGGGACGTGAAGCCCGACAACATCCTGATCGAGCGCGCGACGGGACGGGCGTTGCTGCTCGACTTCGGCATCAGCAAGGTGGCCGACTCGACGATGACGTCGTTAGGCGAGACGCTGGGCACGCCGCAGTTCATGAGCCCGGAGCAGGCCGCCGGCGAAGGCGCGGATCCGCGGAGCGATCTCTATTCGCTGGGCCTGGTGGGATTCTTTGCGTTGACGGGCCGCGCGCCGTTCGACGGGCCGACGGTGCAGGGGATTCTGGCCATGCAAGTGACGCAACCGGCGCCGGCCATGGCGGTGGCGCGTCCGGGCACGCCGCGCGGACTCGCCGCGGCGATCGACCGGTGCCTGGCCAAGTCGCCTAACGATCGATGGCCGACCGCCGAGGCGCTGGTGGAAGCGTTGCAGCGTGCGCGCGGCGCATCGGTCCAGGAGATCGCGCCGCCGGTGCGCAACTTTCAGCGCGTCGCCGAGATGACGCTGACCACGGTGATCACGCTGTTCCTCCTGATCCCGGCGGTCGCGGCGGCGCGGCCGCAGGCCACGGACATGCTGGCCCTCGTCATCGTCATTTTCACGGCCATCAACCTGCTCCAGTTAGGCTCGAACGCGCGCCGGCTGCGCGACCAGGGATTCTCGTACGAGGATGTGCGTGCCGCCTTCGACGCCGATGCGCGGATCACGCGCGACGTGGCGGCAGAGGTGGTATCGGGGCAGCATCCGCTGCAGCGGTTAGCCCGCAAGCGGTTCCCGGTGTTCATGGCCGCCGGCGTGGCGATGTTCGGGGCGGGCGTGGTCCTGGCGAACCGCGTCCACGCCCAGCCCAGGACGGACGCCGTGGCAGTGGGGCTCGTCTTGGGAGGGGCGCTCCTCATCCTCGGGGTCGCGATCCTGCGCGCGTTCAGCGGCGACATTGGGCGCGGCGCGAATCGCCTGGCGGTTGCGCTGTGGCGGACCGGTGCGGGGCGTCTCTTTTTTCGACTGGCCGCACCCGCCAAGGGTGCGAGTGCCGCCGGCGCCGCGGCGCCGCGGACATCCGGTCACGCGGCCTTGATCGCGCTGAACGACCTCCCGCCCGCGCTGCGCCGCCAGTTAGGCGATGCCTCGCGGGTGGTGGCGAGCCTCGAGCGGACCGTGTCGGCGCTCGACGCGCGCGAGGGCGAGCTGGATCGCGCACTGGCCGAGGTGGCGTCGGCTGAGGGCGGGGCAGACGCCGCGGCGCTGGCGCGCGACCGCGCGAGCCTCACGCACGATCTCCAGCGCGCACGCGATGGTGTGATCGCGCATCGCGACGCGCTCAAGTCCGAGCTGGAGCATCTGCGACTCAGCTTCGTGCGCACCCGCGCCGGCGTGGGCACGGCGGCCGATGCGCGCGCGTCGGTCGACCGTGCGCGCGCGACGGTGCAGGCGGCCGAGCCGCAGCTGGCTCCGCCTAACGGATTGGCGGTTCGCGCACCGGCCGGATCGCGGCCGGCCTGACCGGGCGGCGGGTCGCGCTCAGCGGCTCCCCGCCACGCCGGACGCCCGCGCCGCGCCGGCCATCGACGCTCTGCCTAACGAACGGCGCCGTGCGTGCCGGAGCATCCACCGCACCCGGTACGCCGACCCGGCCGCGACCACGAGCGCGCACAACTCGATGTACACCTTCTCGCCGTCCAGCCAATCGACCGGCTGCCCCTTGAGCGTCGGATCCGAGAAGAGCGAATGCGCGAAGAAGAATGCCGCCGACGCGTACGCCACGTAGTGCAGGAGCTTCCAGTTGTGGCGCGTCATGCGGTGGCGGAAGTACGACGTCACCACCACCAGTGCCAACGCGTAGAGCCCGATCGCGCCCAGCGTATTCACCACCGGCTGCTTGGGCGACTGCACCGGGATCGCGATGTCGAACACGCGGAAGTTGGCGGTCGACGAAAAGAGGACGATGATCGGGTGCAACGCCGACACGGCGAGCGCGAGATAGCCGGTCCAGTTGTGAATGCGGAAATAGTTGAACCGGCGATGGGGCCAGTGCGTCCACGGGTTGTACCGCATGGACAGGAGAAGCCCCAACAGGATGTTGAGCGTGAGGAGACCGCAGGCGACGAGCCCGACGTCACTGGAGAGATCGATAGCGCTCACGCGAGGCGGGGAATGAGGGTTCGGAGGTGGCGACTTCAGTACATACGTGCCTCACGGGACGTGCGTTGTCGAGGTGGCGTCGAGCGGCCGCGGTGATCGAGGCAATGTGGCCGCCTCGGCGCGGCGTCTCGCGTGGACTTCGACCCATGGCGCGCGCCACCCGCGCTGGACGATCCGCTCGACCCACTTCACGCCGTGTTCCGCGGGCGCGCCTAACCAGGTGGTCCAGCGATCCGCCACCGGGACGAGCGTGTCGCCCACCACCCGCTCCACCGAGAATCCCGCGCGGTCGAGCAGCATCGACAGCGACCGCTCACTGAAGGCCTGGCGGTACGGGAAGGTGAGCAGGTTGTTGTGCGCGAGCACGCGCACGGCCCGCGGTGCCAACGCGCCGTGGACCCGCGAGCGCCAGCGGCGATAGAACGTGCCGTTAGGCATGCGCAACGCCAGGATGCCGCCCGGCCGCAGCAGCCGCTGCGCCGATCGGAGCGTCGGCCCAGTGTCGCACAGTTGCTCGAAGGTGCGCAACATCCGATCCAGTGCGCGCGATTCGCGTGCATGGTGCAGCATGGGCATGCCGCGTGCGCGAACGGTGCGCTCGTGAATGCATCCGCGATGCGCTCGACCGGGCCGCCATCGGCCGCGCCCGCAGGACGCGCTGCGCCCATGTGGGGCGTCGCGCTGGGCATCACGGGCATCTACCTGCTCAGCACTCTCCCGTCGCCGCTCTATGTGCTCTACCAGCGGGCGTTCGGGTTTTCCGTGATCACCCTGACGGTGGTGTACGCGTTTTACGTGATCGGCACCATCGCGTCGATGTTTCTGTTCGGACGACTCTCGGACCAGATCGGACGGCGTCCGGTGGTGCTCGTCGCATTTGGGATAGCCGTGGCGAGTGCCGTGGTGTTTCTGTTCGTCTCGAGCACCGTGTGGTTGTTCCCGGCGCGCATCCTGAGCGGCTTGGCGATCGCATTGTCGGCCGGCGCGAGCACGGCATGGGTAACGGAGCTCGAGCCGCATCACGACACGGCAAAGGCGAGCAAGATCGTCATCGGCGCCAACACGTTGGGCCTGGGACTCGGCCCGGTGTTGTCCGGCGTTCTGGCACAGTTCGCTCCGGCGCCGCTCGTGCTGCCGTACATCGTGTTCGCGATCATCATCGTTATCGTCGGCGCATTGGTGTGGCGTATTCCGTCCGCGACGTTGCGGACGAAGCAGTCCGGTGCGCAACTCTTCCGTCCGCATCTCGAGGTGCCCCGCGAGATCCGCGCGCGATTCGTGTCGCCTGCGATCGGGACGTTCGCGGTGTTCTCGGTGCTGGGCTACTACACGGCGTTGATTCCGACCCTGCTGAGTCAGGCGCTTCACAATCGCAATCACGCGGTCGCCGGCGCGATTGTAGGCGGGCTTTTTCTGGCCGGTGCGGTGGCGGTCGCGGTGACGCCGCTCATCGATGCGCGCAAAGAGCTGATCGTCTCGCTGTTGGCGTTGATCCCCGGCGTGGCGCTCATGGTGGTAGCCGAAGCCGCGCACAGCATGCCGTTGCTCATCGCGGCGACGGCGATCGGCGGTGCCGCGAGCGGCATCGGCTACCGTTGCACGCTCCAGTTAGTCAACGAGATGGCGCCGGCTGACCGCCGATCGCAGGTGGTGTCCGCGTACATGATCGCGTGTTACTGCGGCGTGTCGCTGCCGGTAGTCGGCGTTGGTGTCCTCAGCACGTTCACGGCG
>JANWIK010000011.1 GCA_025449955.1 Gemmatimonadaceae bacterium | reverse complement strand
TCGCCGCCCGATAGATCCTTCGCCAGCTTCTGTTGATCCGGACCGCGGAATCCGAAGCTCGACAAATACGCGCGGGCGTTGAGCTCGCGATTCCCGACGTCGATCGTGTCACGGCCCTCGCTCACTTCGTCGTACACCGTGCGTGCGCCGTCGAGCGTGCGCGCCTGGTCCACATAGGCGATGTGCACCGTGTCGCCCACGGTGAGCGCGCCGGCATCGGGCGTCTCCTGGCCGACGATCATGCGGAACAGCGTCGTCTTGCCCGCACCGTTGGGCCCGATCACGCCCACGATCCCGCCGCGCGGCAAGCTGAACGACAGTCCGTCGAACAAGAGCGTGTCGCCGAATCCCTTGCGCAGGTCCTTGGCGATCACGACGTCGTTGCCTAACCGGGGCGGCGGCGGGATCACGATCTCGCTCTGCAACACGCGGTCGCCCACATCGCCCGCCGCCAGCTCCTCGAACCGCGTGATGCGCGCTTTGCTCTTGGCCTGCCGTGCCCGAGGCGCCATGCGCACCCACTCGAGCTCGTGCTCCAACGTGCGCTGCCGCGCGCTCACTTGCTTCTCTTCCTGCGCCAGCCGCGTCCGCTTCTGATCGAGCCACGACGAGTAGTTGCCCTCCCACGGAATCCCGCGGCCGCGATCGAGCTCCAGAATCCACTTCGCCACGTTGTCCAGGAAGTACCGGTCGTGCGTCACGGCGACAACCGTCCCCGGAAACTCCGCGAGATGCCGCTCCAGCCACGCGACGCTCTCGGCGTCGAGGTGGTTCGTGGGCTCGTCTAACAGAAGCAGATCCGGCTGCTCGAGGAGGATGCGGCAGAGCGCCACCCGCCGCCGCTCGCCGCCCGACAACCTCGATACATCCGCGTCCGCGGGCGGCAATCGCAGCGCGTCCATCGCGATCTCGATCTTGTGATCGAGACTCCATGCGTCCGTCGCGTCGATCCGCTCCTGCACCCGCGCCTGCTCGTCCAACAACTTCTGCATCGCGTCGTCCGACATCGGCTCCGCGAACTTGGCCGCGATCGCGTCGAACCGCTCGAGCAGCGCGCGCGTGTCGCGCACCGCTTCCTCCACGTTGCCCTTCACGTCCTTGGCCGGATCCAGCTGCGGCTCCTGCGGCAGGTACGCCACGCGCGTGCCCGCCGCCGGCCACGCCTCACCCTGGAAATCGTGATCGACGCCCGCCATGATCTTGAGCAGCGACGATTTCCCGGCGCCGTTCGCGCCTAACACACCGATCTTCGCGCCCGGATAGAACGACAACCAAATTCCATCGAGGATGACGCGCGACGGCGGCACCACTCGCTTCAGGTCCTTCATGACGTAGATGAACTGCGCAGGCATGTCGAGTGCGGTTGAGGAACACGGAACTTAATCGCATGGCCCGATAGATTCGCATCCACTCTGTTCCTTTTCCCCTATTCCCTTGTCCCGTTCTTGTATGTCCCTGTTCTCGGATTTTCTGGCTCTTCACCGCGGCCCGGCGCCACTCGTTCTCCCGAACGCCTGGGACGTCATCAGCGCGCGCCTCGTCGAAGACGCCGGCTTCCCCGCCGTCGCCACCACCAGCGCCGGTGTCGCATGGTCGTTGGGCTACGCCGACGGCCAACACATCAGCCTCGATGAGATGCTCGCCGCCGTCGCCCGGATCACCCGCGCCGTTCGCGTGCCCGTCACCGCCGACCTCGAGGCCGCATACGGTCCGCGTCCCGACGATGCGGCCGCCACGGCGCGGGGCGCGATCAAAGCCGGCGCCGTCGGATTCAACTTCGAAGATACGAGCGGCGATTCGAACAACCCGCTGCTCGACATCCCGCTTCAAGTCGCGCGCATCCGCGCCGCCCGAGCCGCCGCCGACGAGCTCGGCGTCCACCTCGTGCTCAACGCGCGCACCGACGTCTACCTCGACGAAGTCGGCGCGCCCGACACGCGCTTCGCCGAAGTCGTCCGCCGTCTCACAGCCTATCGCGACGCCGGCGCCGACTGCCTCTTCGCCCCCGGCACCGCCGACCGCGACACCATCGCGTCGCTCGTCAAAGCTCTCGGCGCGCCGCTGAACGTGCTCGCCACCCCTGCATCCCCGACGGTCGCCGAGCTGGCCACGCTCGGCGTCGCCCGCATCAGCCTTGGCGGCGGCGTCTTCCGCACGGCACTCGGCCTAACGAAAACGAGGTTAGGCGAATTGCGCCGGCAGGGGAGGTTCGATGCGATGTTCGAGGGCGCCATCACGCACGCCGACGCGCAACGGATGATGACGCGCACCTAGCCGCCTCCTACGGTCGCCGTCGTATCTGTTCCCTGTTCCCCATTCCCCGACCCGCTGCCCCGCCGGCACGCCCTGGATTAGCGCGGCCAGGGTGGTATGCTTAGCTATGAGAGCACGTGGCGGCCATGAGGCCGCCGGCGCGCGGCGTCACCAGGTTTTCTCGACGGAGCTCGTCATGCGACACGCCCTTTTCGGTCTCGGCCTCCTCGCGTTCGTCCCGTTAGGCGGCGACGCGGCGGCCCAGAGCAGCGATTTTGCCTACGCGCCCGGCACCCAGCACTACCGCGTCGTCACCGAGAACCATCGCGAGCAGATCCAGGGCGGCGGTCGCGCGCCATTCGAGTTCGATGTCACCACCACACAGCTCGTGACGCTCCGCCTGGCCGCCAAGTCGCGCGACACGCTGCAGTTCGACATCACGCTCGACTCGGTTGCCGTCTCGACCAAGTTCGACGCCCCCGCGCCCGACGTGCGGCACCTCTTCGGCGACAAGCTCACCGGACTGATTTCCCCGCAAGGCAAGGTGTACCGGTTCGACCCGCCCGCCGGTACGACCGACGCGGACATTGTCGCGCTCTACACGGCGTTTCGCCGGTTTCTCGTTCCGTTCCCGACCGCGCGCGTCGCCGCCGGCACGAGTTGGGCGGACACCGCCACACAACACGTCGACAAGGATGGATTCAGCGTCGCCGTGCGCTCCATCAGCCTAACGCGGGTGACCGGCGACACTACGGTCAACGGCAAGCCCGCATGGCGCGTGGTCCGTCACACCGACATCGTGCAGAGCGGACAGTCATCGGGGGCGACCGACAGCGCGAAGATCACGCTCCAGGGACAGGGCTCGGTCAACTCCGTCCACGTGTTGAGCCACGATGGCGTCTACCTGGGATCGTTGTCCACCCAGCGCATCGATCTCACGGAGAAGAACAACATCTCGGAGAGCGCGCCGATCACGCAGACCATCAAGTCGACGGTGGAACGGCTGCCCGACTCGCCGTGAGGCCGGACACCGTCCGATCGCAGGCCCCGTCGCCCGCTCCGTTAGGCGGGCGACACGTTTCTCAGCGGGATCGCGGCTCGAGCCCGGGCCGCTCGGCGGTTCGCGCCGGAAATACCTCGAGCGACGGATCGAGTCCGTGACGCACCGCCGTGTGGTGCGCCGTCCGACCCGCCAGCCGTCGATACAACATGAGTCCGCCGCCCGCCACCATCCCCACCACCGCCGCGCCCGCCAGCAGCGTCAAGCCGAACGCGAGCAGCACGCCGCCGGCGACCAGCGCCGCGACGCCCAACGCGGCCGCCGCCGTGCGACTCCTAACGTTGATCTGAACGATGCGAGTGTAGGGCATGCTCCTCCACGCGAACGCCTGGCGCGAGAATCATACCCCGGAGCTTAGGACCAGCACGGCGACGTCACAAGTAGCGCGCCGGCGCTACACCGATGCGCCCGTCTGCGCCTCCACGACCACCGCGGTACCGTAACACAACACTTCGGTCACGCCGTTCATGACTTCGGTTGCGTCGTATCGCACACCGACGACAGCGTTGGCGCCCACTTCCGATGCGTGTGACAACATGAGTTGGAACGCATCTTCCCGCGTCCGCTCGCACAGATCCGTGAGCAACGAAATGTTTCCGCCCACCAGCGTCTGTAGCGCCGCGCCCAGATTGCCGACGATCGATCGCGACCGCACGACAATCCCACGAATGATTCCGAGAGTCTGCACCACACGGTAGCCGTCGAGCGTGAACGCCGTGGTCGTCATCTTGTGCATGAGAGGCATGGGTGACTCCGAGGGAAACGGCGGCTGTCGTCGCCTGGGGGAAACGCTACGCTCTGGGAGGCGCTGCGCTTGGGGAATGGAGTAACGCTGGAAGGAATCGCGCGCTGCGGCAAGATGCGCGGCGCCATGCCCATTTCCCTTTCCCTTGTTTCGCGGGCCGCCTCTGGCGGCTGCTTCCCTGCCTCAGTTCGCCCCGTTCCCGTTCGTGCGCGCCCCCAATCCTTCCACCAGCTCGCGCAGACGCATCGCGCCACGATGCAACGTCGCCGCGGTCGCACTCATTTGCTCGCACGCCGCGCTCTGCTCTTCGCTCGATGCCGTCACTTCCTCGGCGGCCGACGCATGCGACTCGGCCACGCGTGCGATCGCAGCGATGCCGCTCGCTGCTTGCTCCACCGCGCGCAGGTTTTCTTCCGCGGCAACACCGACGCCCGATGCCGCGGTGCGCGTGCGCTCCGACGCGGACGCGATCACCGAAAGCGTGTCGTCCATCCCGCGCGCCGCGCGCTCGATCTCCGACACGTGCGCCACGCCGTCCTGCATCGCTTCCGACGTCCGCACCATGCGCTCGGTGATCGACCGTGTCATCTGCACGACCGTCGACGACGCCGTGCGGGCTTGCTCGGCTAACTTTCGCACTTCGGCAGCGACGACCGCGAAGCCGCGTCCCGCATCGCCGGCGCGCGCCGCTTCGATCGCCGCGTTGAGCGCCAACAAGTTCGTCTGATCCGCAATGCCGCGCACCGTGTCGGCAAACGTCGTGATCGTCGCCGTCGTCTCGTTCAATGCCTGCACTTCCTTGGCCGCCGCTTCGACCGTCGTCTTGATCTGCAGCAGCAACGTCAATGCGCGATCGAGCTCGGGGCGTTTGGCCGCCGACGATTCCGCGATCTCGTGCGCCAGCCCCGTCACGTCGTGGACGCCGCCCCGCACCGTGTCCGCCCGCTGGCGAATCACCTGCAGCGCGTTGTCGATGTCCCGCAGTTGTTGCACCTGGTTCGACGCGCCCGACGTCACGTCGGACATCGCCGACGCCACCTGGCTCGCCGCATCCGAGATCTGCGTCGACGCTTCCGCCAACTCGGTGGCCGATCCCGCGACTTGCTGCGCCGTTCCCGACGTGACCGACACCACCTTCGACAACGAATCGCCGGCGTGGTTCATCGCTTCGGCGAGACGCTGGAACTCTTCGGGCATCGCTTCGGTCGTGCGCGCCGCCAGGTCACCGCCGCTCAGCTGCCGCGCGTGCCCCACGAGCGCGCGCAGCGGCCGGTCGATCGAGCGCACCGTACGCACCGTGATCGTGGCCGCCACGCCTAACGCGACCGCCACCACAACCAGCAGAATGATCGACCGCCGGTCGGTGTCATCGCGCAGTTGCGACGACGCGACCACCAGCTTGTTCGCCTTGAGCCGGCCTAACCGATCGATCTGGCCGAGCAGCGTGTCCACCACCGGCCGCGCCGCGGCCGCCTCGGTCTGCGCCGCGGGCCCGCGTCCCAGATCCAGCAGCCGGTGCGCCAGGTTGTAGCGCACTTCGACGTCGCTCAACCGCGAATCGATGTCGGCGATCAACGCGATCTCTTCCGCCGACTGCCGCGGCAGCGCGTTCATCTGACGCTGCACCTCGTGCGCGTCCCAGCTGAACCGGCGGAACGACTCCCCCGTCGCCGAATCGTGCGTCGCCAGATACGCGTTCGCCGCGCCTAACCCGCGCGCAATGTCCGCCGTGAATTCGGCCGCCAGCCGGTTCTCGCGCTGGATGTCCTGCAGCACGCGGTCCACCGTGGATGCGGTCGCGCTCATCGAGGCGCGCGCCAGAATACCGGCCGTGATCAACAGCAGGACCAACGCGCCGAAGCCGAGCAGCAGGCGCGCGCGGATCGTGGTGGACCGGCGCATCGGAACGAGCGTCGTCTCGCTCATTGGCCGCTCCCGGCGCCCGGCGCCACGAGATCGAACTCGCCCCGATGCACCCGCGTCATCCGATAGGCAGACGTGACCGGATCGCCGTCCGGGCCGAAACGCAGCACGCCGGTGATGCCGTGGTATGCCGTCTCATCGGTGAGCGACGCGAGGTACTCGCGAATCCCGGCGCGATTTGGACCCGCTTGCTGGATCGCCCGCGCCATCATACGCGCGGCGTCATAGCCTAACGCAGCGTAGGCGTCCGGCGTCACGTGGTAGCGCGCGCGAAAATCGGACACGAACCGCTGCACTTCGGGCCGCGGATCCTGCACCGTGAACGCCGTTCCCACATAGGCCCCTTCGGACATCGCGGTGTCGGTCACGATGCCGGTCCAGCCGTCGCCGCCCAAGAAGTCCGACGTGAAGTGCTCCCGCTTGGCCTCGTGCAGCACCACCAACCCGGAGTTCTCGGTCCCGACCACAAACACGACGTCCGGCGACCGCGACTTGTAGTACGCGATGTACGGCTCGGCGTTCGTGAGGGTCGCGGAGATCGGGTCGTTGCTGACGATCTGTCCGGCGAAACTCCGGCGGAAACTCGCCGCGAGCCCGCGTCCATACGCGTCGTTCTCGTATAGAACGGCTGCGCGCTTCCGACCCATGGCCGACGCGAAGTGCGCGATCGTGATCCCGTTGCTCGAGTCACTCGTGATTACGCGAAAGACCCACGGTGAGATCCCCGTGAGCTCGGGCGACGTCGCCGAAGTCGCGATCGCGGGAAGGCGGCCGGCGTCGTACACTTTCGCCGCCGCGACCATGGCGCCCGACGTCACGTGTCCGATGACGCCGACAACCCCGGGATTCGCCACGAAGTCCTGCGCGATACCGGCAGCCTTGCCGCCGTCGGCGCCGTCGTCTCTCTCATCGAGCTCGAGGCGCTTTCCGCGCACACCGCCCGAGTCGTTCACCTCGGCGATGGCCATCTCGATGCCCTTCTTGTTCATGTCGCCGTATGGCTGTGCGAACGGACCGGCGACGCCAAGCTGAATCGTGGGAGGGCCGCCGGAGCAAGCACCGGCGATGATACAAAGCAGCGAAGCAATGAGTGAACGCGCGCTCACGTCGAGTTTTGGCTGTGGTGCGAGACGACTAGCGGTGCGCCTGAGGTCCCTCGCGCCGCGATTGGCGTCCGCATTACGAGAGGATTGTCGTGCAGGGAGATTTGTCGCCGGCGCAAAGCGTACATCTCGGGACGAAGCGCTGACCGAACCTGTAACAACCCGCTCCAGCTGGCCGGATTCCCGAGTGGTGAAACGACGACGCGCCCCCGACCTCGGAGGCGCGCTCTGCTTCGGCAGCTTATATCGGTAACACTTGCGTCGCGTTT
>JANWIK010000010.1 GCA_025449955.1 Gemmatimonadaceae bacterium | reverse complement strand
CGGCGGCCTCTACATCACGCACATGCGCTCCGAGGGCGACCGGTTGCTCGAGGCGGTCGACGAAGCGCTCACCATCGGCCGGCAAGGCGGGGTGCCGGTCGAGATCTACCACCTCAAGGCAGCGGGCGTGAAGAACTGGCCCAAAGCCAAACTGCTCGTGGCGAAGATCGACTCGGCGCGCGCGGCCGGACAGGACGTGGCCGCCGACCAATACGCGTACACGGCCGGCGCCAACGGACTGTCGTCGTGCATTCCACCGTGGGCGCACGCCGACGGCAAACTCCTCGAGCGGTTAGGCGACCCCACGACGCGCGCGCGCATCAAGGCGGACATGACGCAGGACGAGAGCGACCGCTGGGAAAACCTGTGTCTGTCGACGACGCCCACCGGCGTCGAGATCGTCAGCTTCCAGGTCGATTCGCTCAAGCAATACGAGGGAAAACGCTTGTCCGACATCGCGCAATCCATGCACACCGATTGGGCCGATGCGATCATCGACCTCACGATCGCCGAGCACAATCGGCTGGGCCAGATCCTGTTCGTCGCATCGGATTCGAACGTCGCGATGCAGATCCAGCAGCCGTGGATGAAATTCGGCACCGACGCCGAGGGGCTCGACCCCGACAGCGCGAAGGGCATGACCCACCCGCGTGCCTACGGCAACTACCCGCGCATACTCGGCCGCTTCGTGCGCGAGCAGCACATTCTTCGTTTGGAGGACGCGATCCGCAAGATGACGTCCGCTGTCGCAGCTCGTCTCTCGATCCACGACCGCGGCATGCTCCACGAGGGCATGTACGCCGATATCGCCATCTTCGACCCGAACACGATCATCGACCGCGCCACCTACGAGCAGCCCAACCAGCTGTCGATCGGCATGCGCCACGTCCTGGTGAACGGCGTCGAGGTGGTGACCGACGGCAAGTCGACCGGCGCCAAGCCCGGCGACGTGGTGCGCGGTCCCGGCTACGTACGTTAGACGTTCGCTCGACACGGATAACGACGGACTGAACGGATAACAACGGATACAACAACAGAACATCGTGTTCTGTTTTTCGATCTCGCATTCTTTTGTCGTCTTATCCGTGTTATCCGCGTTATCCGTTTCATCCGTCAGGTCCGCGCCAACATGAGCGTAGCAGCCAGCTGGCCCGCCCCCGCGAGATCGCGTTAGGCCCCAGCCGCGAGCGCCTTCGACGCCACCCGCGCCGTCTCGGCGAGCACCGCGGCGCCCACGAACAGGCTCTCCTCGGCCGCGTAAAACTTGGACGAGTGCGCCGGGATCGGCTCGGCCCCCTCTTCGCGCGCGCCGATCCGCAGGAAGCAGCCGGGGATGCGCTCCATGTAGTACGCGAAATCCTCGCCGCCCATGTTGATGGTGCCGAGCGGTACGAGCGCCTCTTGGCCTAACACAACGACGGTCGCGGTGCGCGCCCACGCGGCCGCGTCGGCGGGATTCACGATCGGCGGTGGACCCTGGTCGATCGTCACCCGGGCGCTCAACCCGTAGGTCGCCGCGACACCGCCCGCGATCTTCCGCAGCTCGTCGTGCAACGCCTGACGCGTGTCCGGATCCGTCGCGCGCAACGTTCCCTGCAGCACCGCCCGGTCCGGGATGATGTTAGGCGCCGACCCCGCGTGGATCGCGCCCACCGTCACGACGGCCGCGCGCGCGGGATCGAGCCGCCGCGACACGATCGTCTGGAGCGCGCCGACGAGCGCGCCCGCGCCCACGATCGGATCCGCGCCCTCCTGCGGACGCGCGCCGTGGCCGCCGCGCCCGGTGAGCTCGATCTCGAACACGTCGGCCGACGCCGCCAGTGGTCCCGCGTCCGCCACCACTTGCCCAACGGCGAACCGCCGGTCCACGTGGCCGCCGAAAATCGCACGTACGTCATCGAGCGCGCCCGACTCGAGCACCGCCGCGGCGCCGCGCCCCGTTTCCTCGGCCGGCTGCAGCACCACCAGCACATCGCCGGCGGCCGGCGTCTGCGCGAGAGCGTGCGCGGCGCCCACCGCCCACGCCGCGTGCACGTCGTGCCCGCACGCGTGCATCACGTTAGGCGTGCGCGAGGCGAACGGCAGCCCCGTCGCCTCCTGAATCGGGAGGGCGTCGATGTCGCCGCGAATCGCCACCAGCGGCGCATTGGGGTCGCGACCGCGGATGCGCGCCACGAGCCCCGTGCCGGCCACGCGATCGAGACGCACCGGCGCCACCGCGGCCAGCGCCGCCTCCAATCGCTCGCACGTCCGATGTTCGTGAAACGACAGCTCCGGATGCTCGTGCAGATCGCGCCGCAACGCCACCAGCGCGTCGCGCACGGTTGGCGGAAACAGTCGTGCTACCGAGTCGGGCAGCATCAGCTCCCGATCACATCGCGGCGCACCGTCAGGTTGTCCACGCGATCCAGATCCACGGTCACGCCCATGCCCGGCGCGTCCAACGGTACCTTCACCATGCCCGTGCCGTCCATTGTCCATTCCGGCGTCACGATGTCGCGCTCCCAGTACCGCGCGCTCGGGGACAGGTCGCCCGGCAGCTTGAAGTTGGGCAGCGACGCCAGCGCCACGTTGTGTGCCCGGCCCACGCCGCTCTCCAGCATCCCGCCGCACCACACCGGCACGTGATGCGCCCAACAATAATCGTGGATGGCGAGCGAGGCGCTGAACCCGCCCACGCGGCCCGGCTTGATGTTGATGATGCGGCCGCTGCCTAACGTCACCATGTCCTCGGCCCGCTCGAGGTCGGTGATCGACTCGTCCAGGCACAGCGGCGTGCGCAACGACTGCTGCAGCGCCGCGTGCCGCACCAGATCCTCTCGGCCTAACGGCTGCTCCAGCATCGTCAATTCCATCGCGTCCAGTTGCCGCAGCGTCGACGCATCGGCCAGCGTGTACGCCGAATTCGCGTCGGCCATGAGGTCCACCGACATGCCCAACGCACCGCGCACCGCCCCCACGAAGTCCACGTCCTGCCCCGGCGCGATTTTCAGCTTGATCTTCCGGTACCCCTGCGTGCGCGCCGCCTGCGCCAGCTCCACCAACGCCTCCGGACTGGATTGGATGCCGAGCGAAATGCCCGTGGCAATCTGCTCGCGTGTCCCGCCTAACATGCGCGAGAGCGGCGTCCCCTGGAGCTGCGCCGCCAACTCCCACACCGCCATCTCGACGGCCGCCTTCGCCATCAGATGCCCGCGAAAGTCGCGCGCCAGCAAATCGTATACGACGTTGGGCGACGGCAAGTCCCGCCCCAATACCCGCGGCGCGATCCACGTGCGCATCGCCCACCACGCCGTGTCGATCGTCTCCGCGCTGTAGTTGGGCTGCTCGCCGGCCACGCACTCGCCCCAGGCCGAAATGCCGTCCGGATGCTGCAGCTCCACGAGTGCGATGCGCCGCTCGGTGACCATCCCCGATGAAATGCGAAACGGCTGCTTGAGCGGAAGCCGGATCTCCCGCAGCACCATGCGATCGAAACGCAACGTCACGGGTCGGTTGGGCCAGAGGGTGGTCCTGAGTTGGGCGTACAGACGTAGTAGTTGATGTCTGCATCTTCGCGCACGAAACCAGTCACGCGATATCCTGCGTCCATCGCCCACAGAATTGCGCACCGCGTGCTCACGCGCCAGCGGGTCGCGGCTGACAAGGAGTCGGCTTGTATCTCCTCGATCGCCGCCGGCACCGCGATGCGCACGACGACGTCTCGCCGATGTTTCGTCAAATCGGGCACGGTTGGCCGTCCGTCCACAACCGGATTCAGAATTGGCGAATCCTTTGTCGTCGCTGCGGAAACGTGTGTCGTACCCTCCGCCGGCGTGCCGTCAATGTCCCATGCGACGATGAACCGATCGGTGCCGAGTCCACGGTGCAACGTGCTGCTCGTCTCGGCGCCGTACATGTCCGGCACGTACTCGGTGACGCGCGCGCCCAGGCGGGTCAGATTGAGATGCGCATTGCGCGACACGAGCGGATCGTACGTCCAATAAATGCGCCCGACGTTCAGGCCGCGCAACGTGTCGCGTTGGTACTCCTTGAGACGTCGCCCGATTCCTCGATCGCGCATGCCGCCCTTCACGGCGAGCATGTCCGACCAGTGCACGAGGCGTCCGTGCTCGACGCCGGTCACGCCGAACACGAAGCCCACCAGCCGGTCGTCCACGAACGCGCCGCCGGCAATACCGCCGATCCGCTGCGCCACTTTGAGAATTGCGGCGGGCACTCGCTCGCTGAAGTCGGGCCCCCAGACTTCGTTCTGCAGATCCACGCAGCGCACGAACTCATCGTGGGTGCGGAGCGTGCGCACCTCGATCGGCGAGTCAGGGGCGGGAGACGGGTGCGGGGATGCATGATCGACCACCGGCTTGGACACGGATGAAAGGAAACGGTTGAGCGTCACGTCCGCCGGCGTCGGCTTGGGACGTGCAGCCCGCCTCTGACGACGGGCACAATATGCAGGTCGAAAAAGTATACCTCAAGGTATACAATGCCGTTCCGCCCAACCGGACCCATGTCTTGCCGATTCCAGGGTCCGCCTTAGCTTGTCGCCCATGCCCGAGGTCACCAAAACCGGCCGGCTGCACCAACCCGTCACCAAACGCGCCACGCGCGGCGATCGCATCGTCCGCGCGTACGAACAGCTCCGCGACCTCATCATCTCCGGCCGCCTCTCGCCCGGCTCCCGCATCATCGAAAGCGACATCGCCGAACGGTTGGGCGTGAGCCGCACGCCGGTCCGCAGCGCCCTGCACCGGCTCCAGCAGGAAGGCTACATCGCCGGCGTCGGCCGCAAGAAAGAGCAGCGCCTCGTCATCGCGCCGCTTACCCAGGAAGATGCGCGCGAACTATTCGAGATCATTGGATCGGTGGAAGGCCTCGCCGCCCGCGGCGCCGCGGAAGCATCCGAGCACGCGCGCGACGCACTCGTCACCCAACTGCGTCACATCAACGTCAAGCTCGCCGACGCATCTCGGCCCGGTCATCCGGACCCGCTGCGCATTTTCGAGATGGACATGAGCTTCCACCGGCGCTACGTGGAGGTCGGCGCGGGCCCTCGCCTCCGTGCGCTGCACGACGCCATCAAGCCGCAGGCCGAGCGCTACGTTCGCCTGTATACGAGCGCGCTGATCGACGAGATCGGCCGGTCCGTCGCCGAGCACGACGCGATCATCGAGCGCATCGGGTCGGCCAACGCCGAGGGCGCCCAACGCAGCGTGGAACGCAATTGGCGCAATGCCGCCGTGCGCTTGCGACGGGTCATTTCGAGTTTGGGGGAACGCGGGAGCTGGTAGGCGGGTCGTACACCATCGACGACAGCGGAGCCGCCAGCTGCTCCAACCCGGTCCGCTCCGCCGGCACGCCATAGGCCAACTCGACGCCGGCCGCCGCGAACATCAACACCGCCGCCAGCACGTAGCCCCAGAACAACTGGACGCGCGAGCCGCTGCCGATCAGGTGGCCGAACAACGTCGGCGCCACGATGCCGCCGGCCGCCGTGCCCAACGAGAAGAACAGCGCGATCGCTAACGCACGGATCTCGAGCGGGAAGATCTCGCTCACCGTGAGGTACGCCGAGCTCGCCGCGCACGACGCGAAAAAGAAGATGATCGACCACAGCGCCGTCTGCGACGTTGCCGATAAATATCCTTGCGCGAACATCCAGCCCGTCAGCACCAACAGCGCCGCCGAGATGGCGTACGTGCCGGCGATCATCTGCTTTCGCCCGATCGTGTCGAACAGATGGCCTAACAGGAGAGGCCCGAGAAAGTTGCCGATGGCGAACGGGAAGAGATAGATGCCGGTGCGCGGGCCGGGCACATTGTAGAACCGCGTCAGGATGAGCGCGTACGTGAAGAACACCGCGTTGTAGAGGAACGCTTGCGACGTGATGAGCGCCAGGCACAACACCGATCGGCTCCCGTACGTCTTGAACATCACGCGCGCCACGACGCCGAACCCGAAGCTCTGTTTCGGATGGATGACCAACGGAGGACCGCTGCACACCTCGAGCGTGCGGCCCAGGCTCTTCTCCACCCGCGCTTCGATCGCATCCATGATCGCATGCGACTGCTCCCCCGCCCCGTGCGTCATGAGCCAGCGCGGGCTCTCCGGGATGCTCTTGCGCAGGAACAGAATCAGCAGTCCTAACGCAGCGCCGATGCCGAATCCGAGGCGCCAGCCGATGGTCGGCGGCAGGATCGCCGGATCGAGGATGACGAGCGTCGACGCCGAGCCGATCGCCGCGCCGATCCAGTAGCTCCCGTTCACGATCAGCTCCGCGCGCCCGCGGTACGTGGCCGGAATCAACTCGTCGATCGCCGAGCTGATCGCCGCATACTCGCCGCCGATGCCCGACCCGGTCAGGAACCGGAAGGCGGCGAAGCTCGCCAGGTTCCACGAGAACGCCGTGAGCAGGGTGCCCAACAGATAAACGGCCAGCGTTAGGAAGAAGAGCTTGCGGCGCCCGTACCGGTCCGTGAGGTATCCGAACAGCAGCGAGCCCAAAACCGCGCCCACCAGGTAGCTGGACGCGATCTCGCCGATCTGCGTCGCGCTGAAGTTCATGACCTTGGGATCCTGCAGCACGCCGCTCACTGCCCCGGCCAGCGTCACCTCGAGACCGTCGAGGATCCACGTGACCCCCAGGGCAATGAGAATCAGCCAATGGAAATTGCTCCACGGCAGCCGGTCCAAACGCGCCGGAATGTGCGTGTGAAATGGTTCGACGATCGAGTGATCAGCCACGGCGATCTCTCATCACGGTGGGACCCATCTCCGCTGGCGGCTCAGCTGTATCCGGGTGTATTCTGGTCAAGGTCGCGCCCGCTTGAGTGCTGCAGGACTTGTTCCCGAAGGTGATGCGATGGAATTCCTGGACGTCCTTCTCGGTGGTAATACCGCGCGGAGCGCGAGTCTCGCCGCGATGCAACCGGTGGTGCTGCTCGGACGCGGTCATAGCGGGACGCGCGTGTTGGCGTGGATGTGTGTGCACCTGGGCGTCAAGCTCGGGACGAGCAACCCGCACATCGAGGGCGACCCCGACGACGTCACCTTCACGAATAAGATCAAGGCGCTCGCCGCGCACAACCTCGACGTGAACTCGCCGGATCAAGTGCGCGACTCCGCCCTGCGCCGCTTCATGGCGGCGGTCTCGGCCTACTACAAGGGACTCGGCAGACCGCGCGGGAAGTGGGGATGGAAGTTTCCGGAGACGTATCTCATCGCGCCGTACGTCGCGCGGACGTTCCCCGAAGCGAAATACCTGCACCTGGTGCGTGACGGCCGCGACGTCGCATTCAAGAGTCATCTCACCGACAATCCGCGTCACCGCGTTGGGCGCGCCGTGTTGGGCGCGTGCAATGCGTTGGGTCTACCCGACCATTTGCGCGCCGCCGCGTCGTGGGCGTATCAGGTGGACCGGTTCGACGCGTTTCGTGCCCAGCTGCCGGCGCCCCACGTGATGGACATCCGGTTCGAGGACCTGTGCATGTTGCCGCGCCAAACGGCCGAACGGCTGAGTGCGTTTCTGGGCGTGCCGATGACCGATGCGTGCCGGGCGTACGCCGACACCGGCATCGACACGCTCAAAATCGCGCAGTACCGCGACCAGGATCCGCGGCTCGTCGATGACGTGGAGCAGCGCATCGCCGCCACGCTGCGGCGCTACCGGTACCTTCCGTAAGGCCATCACCAACAGTTAGGCGGTTGGGCATGAGGCGTCAGGCGCGTGCCGCTCGCGCCGGCCCCGCGGCCGGCCGCCGCTCGATCACGCCGCCCATCCCCACGAACCCGAACCGCGCATACAATCGCCGGCTCCGGTCCGTCGGCCACAGAAAGAGCGCGTCCAACCCCTGCGTCTCCGGCGCGCCGATGAGTGCCGTGAGCAATGCACTCCCCACGCCCTCGCCGCGCAGCCGCTCGTCCACGAAAAAGTTGGTGATGTAGCCGTGCCACTCGCCTTCGCCTAACGGGTTGGGAATCTTCTCCACGATCTGCATCCAGACCGCGCCCACGATCGCGCCCTCACCCTCGGCCACCCAGCACCGCCACGGGCCCCCGGGCCGCAACCGATCCGCCATCCACTCTTCGCACCGGACGAGAAAGACGTCCGATAACTCTTCCGCCGTGCCCATGCCGGCGCGTAAGGCATGGCGTAAGCGAGCCAGTGACGGCGCGTCGGCGTGCACGGCGCGGCGCACCGGCAGCGGGTGTTTGCTCATGTCGGTCGCGAATCGATCAAGGGACGCCGCCGGCTGCGCGGCACGCTGACAATGTACGAACGTGCCCCGGACGCGGCCAACGCCGCGCCACTGTTGGCCGTTTGGCACAGAATCGTAACAACGGCATCGACTATGCAGGCCTCGCCCACATTTCTTCGCGCAGGCGCTTGGTGAATTCCTCAGCGATGCTCCTCACGACGCCGCGCCATCGAGCACGCGCCTCGCATCCGAGGCGCGTCGCCCGCCCGCCGCCCGCCGCACCACACGCTCCGACCTGACCAACAACCCTGTCCCTCATCATCACCGCGCCCGTCCTAGGCGTGCCCAACGCAAATGGCGCCGCGCTCGTGAGGTGTGCACCACCAATCCGCTTCGCACAATGGAGGATATTCTCATGATCCCGAGCTCGCGTATGGGTCTGCCGAGTGCGTGGAATCATTTCGCCACGACGGCGCTGGCCATCGCGCTCGCGATGCCTGCCGTCGTCCCGATTGCCGCCAACGCTCAGGCGGCAGGAAACGGCAGCGTTGCCGGCAAGATCGTGGACGAGCACGGCGCAGTAATCAACAGCGCGCAGGTGTTCGTCGATCGGACCGCAATCGGCGCGCTCAGCCGCGGGGATGGCACGTATATCCTCGAGAACGTCCCGGCCGGCTCGCACCTGATTCGCGTTCGCCTCATCGGGTTCCGCCCCGACTCGGCGACCGTCTCCGTTAGCGCCGGCCAACGCGCCACGCAGGACTTTACGCTGCACTCGGATCCGCTGCAACTGCAGAGTGTGGTCGTGACCGGTACCGCCACGCCGACCGTGAACCTCAAGTCGAGCGTGTCCATCACGTCGATGACACCCGAAGAAATCCAGCAATCGGCGCCGCGCAGCACCACGGAAATGCTGCGCTACGTGCCGGGCTTCACCCGCGTCGAGAGCTCGGGCGGCGAGGTGAACGAGAACATCAGCATGCGCGGCATTTTAGGCGTCGAGTACGTGATGTTCATGGAAGACGGGCTGCCCGTATTCCCGACCATGCACACGTTCTTCATGAACGCGGACAACCTGTTCCGCCCCGATGAGAACATCGAGCGCATGGAAGTCGTGCGCGGCGGCAGCTCGGCGCTGTTCGGGTCTAACACACCGGGCGCCATCATCAACTTCATCAACAAGACGGGCGGCGACCAACTGCAGGGCACGATGGTCGCCACCGGCGGCACCCAAGGGTTGGCCCGATACGATGTCGACGTCAACGGTCCGTTGAGCGACCAGTGGCGGTTCAACGTCGGCGGGTTCTATCGGTACGACCACGGCGTGCGCGATCCCGGCTTCCCCGGCATTCGCGGCGGGCAGCTCAAAGCCAACGTCACCCGCCTGCTCGACAACGGCTACATCCGCTTCTCCGCCAAGGTCATCGACGACAACAACCAGTTCATCCTCGACTTGCCGTTCGAGGGCAACGGCAATCCGCATTTCGTCCCCGGCTTCGGCACGTACGGATCGATGAACACCAACGAGGGACTCGACCTCACGGTTCCGACGCCCACGGGCCGGCAGGAATTCCCGTTAGGCAACGGGATCGCGACCAACGCCTCGTGGTTCACCGCCGACGCGGCATTCGACCTCGCCAACAACTGGCACCTCCGCAACGGCGCGCAGATCATGCGCGACCACGAGGAATGGAACGCGCTCGTGCCGTCCAACGCGATGACGGTGCAGGATTTCCTCACCGGGCCGAAGGGCCAGGGCGGACTCGGCCTCCCGGCCGGCTCGAACATCCAGCTCACGTACACCAACCATTTCGACGACTTCGGCAACCCGCTGCCGTTCAACACGCCTAACGACCTGGTGGCGCCGGGCCAGGACATCCACGTGGCCAAGCCGATCGCGGCGTTCCAGGACCAACTGCAGTTGCGCAAGACGTTCAACGACAAGAACTCGATCTCGTTCGGCGCGTACTTCGCCAACTACAGCCAGGACAATCACTGGTTCATCAGCCAGGTCCTGACCGACGTGCGCAACAATCCGCGCTTCCTCGATGCAGTGGTGACGACGCCGGGCGGCTCGCCGACGCCCATCACGCAGAACGGGTTCATGAACTTCATGTCCGGCTATACCAACGGCACCGGCCAAACGAGCATTTTCTCCGGGGTCGTCGGCGCTGACCTGCAGCTCACGGACAAGCTGCGCGCCGACGTGGGCGGGCGCGTCGAGTACGACGACTACGTGCAGGCCTCGGAGAACACGGGCTCGTTCGACCTCGATAGCAACGCCGCCACCCCGTTCAACAACGAAACGTTCGGGAACGGG
>JANWIK010000009.1 GCA_025449955.1 Gemmatimonadaceae bacterium | reverse complement strand
GCGTCGGCGAACGAGATGCCGAACGCTTTTTTCGCGGCGCCGTTCCAGAAGAACGGGATCCACTTGCCGGCCGTCGTTTCGACGAACGCGCGCATGCCCGCGGGACCGCGCGCGTGCGAGAGGTCCTCGAAGAAGAGCGCGCCGTATCCGTACGGGAGGTCGCCGCCGGGGAAGCGCGTGGTGGCGAGATTCCAGCGGTCGTACATCACAGGGCCGCCATCCATGGCGCCCGCGGTTAGGAGCATGCGCTCGTACGTGCCGTCGACGCGTCCGGATCCGGTGATGTCGCTCTCGTAGAAGACGGCGAGGCCTTCGGTGATCCAGGCCGGCGCGTACTGGTTAGGAAAGAGGAAGGGCGCGCGGCCAAACACATGTTGAGCCACGTTCCACCAGCCGCGCGTGCGGTCGAGGTGGAAAACGTGCGTCAACTCGTGGGTGATAACCAACTGTAGCCAATCATCATAGTAGCGCAGCGACACGACATCGAGGCCCGGGCGCGCGTAGACGAGGATGCGGTTGGTGGGGTACGGCGTCGTCGAACCGTTGGAGAAGTCGACGTTGTCGGCGACGATGAGATCTATAGGCCCGCGCGGCGGATGCAATCGTTGGGCGAGCGCCGCGTACGCCTGCTCGGCGTCTTGGGCGGCCCGGCGCGCGGCGCGCTCTTCGGCCGGCGTGAAGTGGACGTAGAAGTGCTCGGTGCGGAGCGTGCGCCAGTGCGCGTTGGGCGCGATCTGGGCGTGTGCGGCCGGCGCCGCGCCGAAGACGGCGGCGCAAAACGAAACGCCTAACGCAAGGCGACGGACGGTCACCGGTGCGGGGCGAACGATCGGAAGTAGGTTTCCAACCCGTCGGCGATGCCGCGCGCGTAGGCGTCCTGGAACTCGGGCGTGCGGAGGGCGGCTTCCTGCTCGGGCATCATGATGAACGCGCCCTCGCAGAGCACGGCCGGCATCCACGTGGGGCGCGCGAGCGCCAGGTTGTCGTAGTGGACGCCCAGCTCGGGGAGGCCCAGCCGCCTAACGAGAGACGTCTCGAGGCTCCTGGCGAGCGGCTCGGACTGCGGGTGGAAATAATACGTGCCGGTGCCGTGCGAGGTGAACGGGTCGATCCCATCGGGCAGCGCGTTGAGGTGAATCGAGACCAGTGCCTGCGCATCGGCGCGCCGAGCCATGATCGGCCGCTCGCCTAACGCAACCGGGGCGGCCGTGGTGCGCGTCATCACGACTGTGGCGCCGCGCGCCTTGAGCAGGTCGCGCAGCTTCTCGCCCACCGCGAGCGTCGGAACCGGCTCGTAGAGTCCGGTTGGTCCCGTCGCGCCGATGGGCGGGTGACCCGGATCCACCGCGATCACGAGTCCGGCCAACGGACGCGCCGGATCGATGTGCGGCGGACGACGGACGCGGAGAATAAACCGGCCGTTGTCCCAGAGCGCGAGATACCCGTACGGTTGTGTGGCGAGCTGGAGCGTGTACTTCACGCGCTCCGTGCCCACCGGTTCCCATCGGACTCCGCGCACGAGCGAATCGTCACCGGCATAGGTGACGATGTCGGTATTGCCGGTGACGCCGTAGAGCGTGAGCTCGAGCTCGTGATCGCCTTCTTCGATCAAGAAGGGCGGCTTGCTGCTCATCGGAATCTCGAGGTCGACCCATCCGGCGGCCGGACGCAACTCGGCGTTGCCGGCGACGCGGGCCGGCGGCTGCCATCCGTTGGACATGAGCGCGATGTCGCTCGAGTGGACCCACATCTCGAGCGAGCCGTCCAGGCGGACGCGCACGAAGTCGTCGTCGAGTCCGGTGACCGGCACCGCGGTGCCGGGCATGAGGAGCCACTCGTACGTTCCGTTAGGCACGGGCCGGCCGATGATCACGCGGTCGGTGTCGCTGACGCTGCTCGTGTCGGCGCCCAGGATTCCCCACGTGGGCACGGGCGGCGCGGGCGCCACGGCCGGCACCGACAACGTCACCGTGTCGGCGCCGCGCGCCACGACAATCGAGCTCTGCGTGCGCATGCGGCGTGCGGGGACGCCCACTTGCCAGAGCGTGGTATCGGCCGCGGTGCGCGGTGTGATCGCGCCGGGCGACAGCGGTGTGTCGAGGGCCGAGCGCAGCGGCATCGCCGAGCCGTTCACTAGCGGCACAGTGGCGGAGTCGCCCTGCCAGACGACCGATGCATTGACCGGTGCGCGAACCGCGACGCGCAGGATTTCATCGTCGCCAAGTGCGAGGTGGCCGAACGGAGCGACCGATCCCGAGTCGACGACGAGCGGGCCGTCGCTCGCGAGCACCGGGATTGGGGGCAGCAGCCGAATGGGTTGCGTCGCGCGCGCGGTGTCGGAGCCGAGCGTGGCCATGAGGTCATACGCGGGATGCTCGCGCGCGGGCAGCGGCAGGAACGCGATGAAGCTGCCGTTGGGGTAGACCTGGACGGGCGAGCCGTCGATCGTGAGCACCGCGTGACCGTTCCCGACCGATCCGAAAATGAAATTCGAATCGCGCGACTGAATGAGTTGGTTGGGACTGGGGTAGACGACGCGGATTTGTAACGCACCCTGAACGAGCGGAATCGGGGGCACGTTCGCCGGCGAGGCGGGCGAGGAATGGGGAGCGGAGGGGGCGGCGGCGACGGGAGTGGGAGCGGAGCTGGGCCCGTGCGGATGCGAGCACGCGGCGAAGACCAATAGTGGTACGAAGTAACTGAAACGGCATGGGGGCATGGGAGAGAAAGTAGCGAGGGGCGTGGGCGGAGACGAGTTCCCCTTGTCCCTGTTCTTTCCTAAGTACTTGTTGACTCTTATGTTCTATTGACCTTAAGGCTGAGTGGGGCGTCTTACGGGGGGACAGCCCGGAGGATATTACGCGTGATTTCCTGCGCCTTCTGCGGGCGGCCGAATACCGACGACTCCCGCTTCTGCATCGATTGCGGTAAGCCTGTCGGTTCGAAGGCAGCCGCCGTCGTGCCCCCGACAACCGCACCTGCCGCATCGAATCCGCCGGCCATCAAGCGCAAACGCCGGCGGTCATCTCCCAGCACTGTGCGTCATTCGGGCGCCGAGCCTGCCATCGCCATCGTCCCTCCCACACGAGTCAACATGTCGGGCGCGACGCGTACCGCGACGTGCGGATGGTGCGGGAATCCCGTCAATCCGTCGCTGCCGTATTGCGCCCACTGCGGACGGCGGTCGGACTCGGTGCTAACGGCGGCCAAGTCGTGCGCGTCGTGCGGAGCGGCGGTGCTCGAGTCGGACACGTTCTGCAGCGCATGCGGCACGCCGATCGCGGTTCCGCCTCCGGGCGAAGAGCCCGAAACGCGCACACTTGTGTTCTCGGCGAAGCGTCGCGAGATCGCAGGGCCCAAATTGTCGGTGCTGGACGACAAGGGCGACGTCAAGCAGACGGTGCCGATCACGCGCACGGAGATGTCCGTTGGGCGCGGGCAGTGCGACATCGCGTTTCCCGACGACGTGTTCCTGTCGCCCTTGCACGCGCAGTTCGCGATGCGCGACGGTGCGCTGGTAATCCGCGACCTGGGGTCGAGCAACCGGACGTGGGTGTTCATCGACACGCCGTACACGTTAGGCGACGACGAAATGCTGCTCGTGGGGTCGCAGGTGTTCCGCGTGAGGCGGGTGGGCTCGCCGCCCGCGTCGCTGTCGCACGAAGCGGACGGGACGTGTCACATCGGGTCGCTCACGCCGGGGCCGGACGTGGCGCTGGTGGCGCAGCTGAGGGGCGACCGGAGCGTGCGCGACGTGCACTATCTGGCCGCCGGGCGCGTGATGGTGCTGGGGCGTGACACCGGCGACTGGACCTTTCCGTACGACCAGACTATGAGCGCCAGGCATGCGGAGCTCAAAGATGAGGACGGGTCGCTGGTGATTCGCGATCTTGGCAGCCGCAACGGCATCGCGCTGGCGGTGCGCGGCGAGCGGCAGCTCAGGCCCGGGCAGCGACTGCTCGTAGGCGACCAGGTGTTGCGCGTGGAGAGCTTGTGAGCGCTCAGAAGACATGCCCGCAGTGCGGGTCCGAATACGAGAACGACGTCATGTTCTGCCCGCGCGACGGCAGCACGCTGCGCGTGCCGGTGGGCGGCGGACTCGAGGGCTCGATCATCGCCGACCGCTACCACATTCTGCGCAAGTTAGGCGAAGGCGGCATGGGGCAGGTGTATCTGGCGGAGCACATCAAGATGGGCCGCAAGAGCGCCATCAAGGTGATGAATCCGTCCATGTCGCAGGATCCGGACGCGATCGGGCGGTTCAATCGCGAGGCGGCGAACGCGAGCCGGATCACGAACAACAACGTGGCGGCGATCTACGACTTCGGTGAGACGCCGGAAGGGCTGATCTATCTCGCCATGGAATACGTGGAAGGCGAGCCGCTCACGAAGGTGATGGAGAAGACGGGCGCGCTGCCGCCGGACCGCGCGGCGAACATCACGCGGCAAGTGGCCGAGGCGTTGGACGCGGCGCACGAGATCGGCATCGTGCATCGCGATCTCAAGCCCGACAACATCATGATCGCGAAGCGCACCGACGGCTCCGACATGGTGAAGGTGGTCGACTTCGGCATCGCGAAGGCGCAGGGCGGCGAAGGGCAGAAGGTGACGAAGACGGGACTGGTGGTGGGGACGCCCGAGTACATGTCGCCCGAGCAACTGGCCGGCGATGCATTGGATGGACGCAGCGACATCTACACGATGGCGCTCGTGACCTTCCACATGTTGACGGGGCTCCTGCCCTTCCCCAGCACGACGCTGCAGGAATCGATGATCATGCGCCTAACGGACCGTCCGCGCACGCTGGCCGAGATGCGGCCGGACGGGTCGTGGCCTGATGGGGTACAGGCGGCGTTGGACCGGGCGCTCAAGCGGAAGGCCGACGAACGGTATCAGCACGCGACCGAGTTTTCGACGGACCTGACGCGGGCGGTGAAGGCGATGCCGGCGGGGGCGACGGTGGTGGGCTCGGCGGCGTCAACGTCATCGACGGGCGGGGCAATACCGTCGACGGCGGTGCGCAACGCGGCGGCGACGGGGACGCGCGCGCCGTCGATGCCTAACACGACGCCGACGGCGTCGCCGATTCTCGCGACGCAGGGCACGGGGGCGAGTAGGGCGGCGGTGACGCAGCCGCAGGCGGCGCCGGCGCCGGCGAAAACTCGGCGCGGGATGATGTTGGCGGCGGCGGGGCTCGTGGTGGCGGTGGCGGGCGGCGGGGCGTACGTGTATCTGGGACGCCGGCCGGCGGCGGCGGCGCAGCAGGCGCCGCCGACGGTGGCGCTGCACGACTCCACGCCGGCGGTGACACCGCCCGTCGCGCCGGCGCACGACAGCACGCCGGCGGCATCCAAGGACAGCACGCTCGCGGTCGCGCCTAACGCAACCACGGATACGACGGGGAAGGCCGTGCAGCAGTTCGAGAAGCCGAGCGCCGGCGCGCCGCCGGCCGAGCCGCCGGCCAAGGCCGGGTCGCACGGGGCGAAGGAGCGGCATGCGGCGAAACAGGCTGTATCAACGGCGTCGCACGTGTCATCGCAGCCATCGTCCGAGCCGGCGTCGTCGCCGGGCATGAGTCCGCCGGTGGTGAGTCCGCCGGTGGTCGCATCGCCGGGGGCGGCTGGAGCAGGCTTGCCTAACGCAACGGCGTCGGGGCCGTCCGCGCCGCCGTCGTCATCGGCGCCGGACACGGAGTTCACCGGGTCGCTCAGCGGCGCGCGCGCGGAAGCAGGGGTGAACCGCGCGGCGGAGATGATCAAGAATCACGAGCCCGATCGCGCGATGGCTGTGCTCTCGCGCGCGCTCAAGTATCTGCCCACGGGCAACGACAGCGTGACGGCGCTCTATCACGTGAGCGAAGCGCTGCTCGAGCGCGCCGACATGACCAACACCGCCGCGCCGCGCCAACGCGCGTGCGCGATCCTGGGCAGCCTCAAGAACGCGCGCGGGACCACGTACGCCGAGAGCATCACCTTCATGTTCAATCAATACTGCAAGTGACCCGCGATCTGTGCCGCGCTCGCGGCAGTCTCTCGTGACCATTCCCGTCCCTTCCCAGCCGGACGCCGCGCGCGGCGATGTCGTCGTGCACGTGTTCGCGCGCACCGACGTGGGCCGCACACGCGAGCACAACGAAGACGCGTTCGTCGTCGTCGACCTGTCGTCGGACAACGCGTCGCTGCAGGATGAGGTGCGAACGCACGTGGTGGGGCCGCGCGGGACGCTGTTCATGGTGGCCGACGGGTTAGGCGGCGCGGCGGCGGGCGAGATCGCGAGCGAGATGGCCGTGACCACGGTGCACGAGGAGATGCGGACGCGCTGGATGCAGGGTCCGCGCACGGACGCGGAAGCCTTCGCGACGGCGATCAAGGCGTCGGCGGAGACGGCGAACAACCGCATCTTCACGTACGCGCTGGAGCATCCCGAGAACCGCGGCCTGGGGACGACGGCGACGGTGGCCGGTCTGTTAGGCGACACGCTGTTCCTGGCGCAGGTGGGCGACAGCCGGGCCTATCTGATCCGCGATGGCGTGGCGCGGCAGATCACGAAGGACCAATCACTGATGCAGCGGCTGATCGAAGCCGGCGAGCTGACGCCCGACGAAGCCGAGCGCAGCGAGCGCCGGAACATCATCCTCCAAGCGTTAGGCCCGGAGCCGACGGTCAAGATCGATTTGACGTATCAGAAGCTGCGGCGCGGCGACACGCTGGTCTTGTGTACGGACGGGTTGTCGGGGTTGGTGAAGAAGGATGAGATCGCGGAGGTCGTGGCGAGCCAACCGGATCTCGTGGAAGTGTGCCGCGACCTCATCGATCGCGCGAACGAGAACGGCGGCCCGGACAACATCACAGTGGTCGCGGCCCGTTTCGAGGGCAGCGGGTTGATGGACGCCGAGCCCGAGGACAGCGTTGGGCATTCGGTCTTCTTGCTGCCGGGGCAGGAGATCACCGGTCCGACGGCGCGGCCGCGGTACGAGACCGCGCGCGCCGCGGTGTCGTCACCGACGCCCACATCGACGCCGGGCGTGAACGGCGGGACGGAGCCCGAGGACCGGCCGACGTCCAAGGTGTGGCTATTCACGCTCGTGGCGCTGATCGTGTTGGGCGTGGTGGTGTTCGCGGCGCGCGGCCTGTTAGGCAAGTCGCACGCGGGCGGAGCCGGGAGCGCGGCGCCGCACGACACGGCCTCGGGCGAGATGAAACCCGCGCCGTGAGCGTCGCGTTGCGCGTGCTGACCGGCTCGCGCGCCGGGCAACGCGAGGAGTTCACGAAATCGGTGATCGCCGTTGGGCGGCACCCGCTCTGCGACTTCCGATTCGACCCCCAACAGGATCTGGACGTTTCGACGCGGCACGCGGAGATCCGTGCCGTGGGCGACGGCTATGTGGTGGTGGACATCGGGAGCACGAACGGGACGTACGTGAATGGGGCGCGCATCGAGCGCGAGCAGGAGCTGAAGAGCGGAGATGTTGTGTGGTTTGGGGAGTTTGGACCGCGAGTGGAGATCGGGATCGATCTTGGGAAGCGGCGGCTGACGCCGCCTGGGGGAAGCGCTGCGCTCTGGGACGCGGCGACTGGCGTCGCCGCGGGGAAAGGGGCGGAGGTGGGGGCGCCGCCGGCGACGAGGAACATTGCTACAGAATCGACGCGTGTGGGCACTCCTAACGGGGGGGCTGGCACGCGGGCGCGACGCGTTGGCGTGACGACAGCAATTGCTGTCGTGGTGATTGGGGCGGCGGTGGGAGCGTACTGGTTGGGGCATCGCAACGCGAGCGCCAGCGACGCGGAATTGGTTCGCCTAACGAAGGCGAACGACAGTCTGGCGCAGACGTACGCGGATCGCATGGCGTCGGCGTCCAACCGGGCGGCCGGGCTCGACTCGTCGCTGGCGGCGGCGCAGCACGAACACGATCGGATGCAGAGCGCGCTGTCGGGCACGCGGTCGGGCGCGCGGGCGGACACGTTGTCGCGCGAGATGCACGCGCTCGAGTCGCGGCGGCACGCGATGCTCACGGCGGCGCAGGTGGACTATTCGTCGATCGCGACGCGGAGCGGGCCGGCGGTGACGATGGTCGCGGTGCAGTGGGCCGACAGCAGCGCGTTCAGCGGATCGGGGTTCAGCATCTCGTCGCGCGGCGAGATCGTGACCAATCGTCATCTCGTGCAACGCACCGGCGGTGAGACACCGATGCGCATCGCGGTGATCTTCAGCGACACGAAGGCCTGGCTTCCGGCGCACGTGGTGCGCGTGAGTGCGACGGCGGACCTGGCGCTGCTGCAGGTGGACGCACCGGGTCCCTTCCCCGCGATTTCGACGCTCGCGCCGCGCGCCGCGGACACGCCGGTGGGCAAGGCCGTGGCGATCATCGGCTATCCGTTAGGCACGGACACGCCGATGGAAGGCAGCGGCACGGCGATCACAGCGCGGTCGACACTGGTGGCGGGCACCGTGAGCAAGAATCTCGCGGACGTGTTGCAGATCGACGCGTACGCGGGGCAAGGGTCGAGCGGCAGCCCGGTGTTCAACACGAGCGGCGAGGTGATCGGGG
>JANWIK010000008.1 GCA_025449955.1 Gemmatimonadaceae bacterium | reverse complement strand
TTGTTTCATGGCGCGGCGGCTCGTCAAGTCGGCCGCCGCCGCGCGGAACGCGGTTTCCCGCTCGATCCACGGGCGCCAATCACGCTCCAGAAAAGGGCCAGTACCACGAACCTGCTACGACTCGAGATGCCTAACCGGGGCGCGACGGGGTGGGCGTCTTCGACAAACGGTTCAACGGATGACGAGAAGCTGCAAGAGATGGAGAAGATCGACCCGGTGCCCGCCCAAAGTCACCCGCGCACGCACCTGCGAGGGCGAGGTGTCCTTCTGCGCGGTGTCCTTCTTCTGGAAAAATCCCTTGAGCTTGTCCGTGAGGCCGCCGGGCAGGGTGGTCTTCTGCAACTGCTTGCCCATCTGGTTCTGAATCTCGGTTTTGAGCTGCTTGGTGGCCACGGATTTCACGTCGACGCCGAACGCGGGTGCGCCGGCCGTGCCGCCAATGGTGACGGGCAGCTCGATCTCGCCCTGGTCGTTCTCGAGGCGGCTCATCTGCGAGACGCGCTGTACGACCTGCGCGCTGCGCGCTTTCGACAACCGCGCGAGCACGCGGAAGTCGAGGGCGTTATCCGTCAGGCCGTACGTCCCGCCGCCGGCCAGGGTCAGATCGGTCGCCAGCAGGGCGAGGTCGGTGACGCGCGCCTGGCCCCCGCCTAACGTCGCCGAGCCGGAGAGCTTCTGGAAGGCGAGCGCGGGCGACGCGGTTCCCGTTAGGCTCAGCGCCTTGTCGATGGCATCGAGGATCGGAAAGTTGTGCACCGATCCGTTGGCGAGGGCGAAGGTGACCGTGCCGTCGAGCGTCCGCTCCAACCCCGCCTGGGTCGTGCCGCTGCCGCGCACGTCGGCCGATACCGTGCCGGTGCCCTGCAGCTGGTTCTTCATCGTCGTGTTGGCGGACAGCGCCTGATTCACGTCGAGCCCATCGATGGCCGACCGAATGGCGAAGGCCGGCGTCTTGTGCGTGAGGTCGACGGTCACCGTGCCTTTTTCGGTGCCGCCATAGAGCGAGAAGGTCATCGGGTCGAGCGTCAGCACGTTCCGGGCGTAGCGGAAGGGCGTCGCGACCTTGGTCAGTGTGATCGTGCCGAACGTTAGGCGGTCAACGGACGCGGTGCCGGCGACGGTGATCGTCGCCAGGTCGGGCGCGATCGTGGTCGTCATGCTGACCGGTGCGGTGCCGGCGATGGCGAGTCCCGGATACGGCTGCATGCCCGCGAGCGCGAACAGCGCGTCGAGGTCGTGGTTGTCGATCGACGCCGACGCGAGGTGGAACGTGATGCCGCGCGTGCCGGCCTCTGCCGCGCCCGTGACCTCCGTTAGGCCGAGTCGCCCCTGGAAGGAGGGTATCGTGAGGCCGGTGCTGTCGACGTGCATCTCGGCCTCGAGTCCCGTGATCGTGGTGATCGTTGGGCCGCCCGATGGCGCCCGGAGGCTGTCGTCGACCACGCGGAGCGCGCCGTGCTGAAGGCGGAGGAGGCCGAGCACCAGGCCGCCCGATGATGCGCCTTCCTTGCCCCCGTTAGGCGCCGAGCCGACGGGCGGCACCGGGACCAGCCAGTGTCCGGTCGCGGTGCGGCGCACCGACACGACCAGGCCGACCAGGTCCACGCTATGCACGGTGAGGGCATGTCCAGGAAGGATCGATGCGAGCTCCGGCACCACGCGCAGACTCGCGATCGCGACTCCGGGCGCCGCGGTGGAATCGGCGCCGCCCACGCGAATGCCCGACGCATCCAGTGCCGGCGTTGGAAAAATCGACACCGACATCGCGCCGATGCTGACCGGCTGGTGGAGGGTGCTCGACAGCGCGCTCGCGATGCGATCCTTCCCCGCGCCCGATTCGAGCGCCTTGAGTCCCGCCACGGTGAGCGCCACGAGCAGGAGGACCACGACGCCGACAGCAATGAGAGCGCGTTTCATTCGACACCCATGAAGAAAGATGGACAAGCGTGCTCTACAATACTAACGACCCATGGCGTCTGAATGAACGTGGCGCCGGGCGCGCGTGGTGGTCTTCTTGGTCCGTCGGACACGGATTGGACGGACAACTACGGATTACACGGATCTCTCGGCTGCTCGGCGCCGAACGCGTCGACAGTGTTGCGATCCGTTGATTGCTGTGAGTAAACAAGAACGAGAAGTGTGACGCGCCTGTACGAGGTTGCCGCTACAGCCGAGGGGGGATTCGCGCCAATCCTGGTTTCGTGCCATGTTGTACGTACCATGACCCATCCCTTCGAACCACGCCCCGAGCTCCGCATCCGCCGACCCATGCCGCACGGGCTCCGGCGCCTGATCATCGCCGCCCTGGCGATCTTCTTCGCGATCTTCTTCGTTGTCCCGTGGCTGGTGAGCTTCGCCACCGACTGGCTCTGGTTCCGCCAGTTAGGCTACACCACCGTGTACACCACGTCGCTCTGGTGGCACGTCATCCTCTTTCTGTTGGGCGGCGTCGTGACCTACGCCGTCCTGTCCGGGAACATCCGCCTCGCACTCGGCCGCACCGCCAAGACGCCCGTGCTCTTCGTCCACCAGAACGCCCAGGTGGCCGCGGATCTGTCGCGACTGGTGATGCGTCTCGCGTGGATCGCGCCGCTCGCGATCGCGTTCGTGATGGGCACCTTCATGGCGGCAGACTGGATGACGTACGCGCAAGCGTTCCACGGCGCGTCCGTCGGCACCACCGATCCGATCTTCGGCCGCGATATCGGTTTCTACCTGTTCCAGCTGCCCGCCCTCTCCACTGTGTTAGGCATCGCCGTCGCGCTGGTGGTGATGTCGCTCATCGCCGCCGGCGGCGTGTACGTGTTGCGCGGGCAGCTCTCGTTCGGCGCGCACCACGGCGCCGCCGATCGCGGGGCGGAAATCCATCTCGCGTCGCTCGCCGCCGTGCTCTTCCTGCTCGTGGCCGCGCAACTCTGGGTCGTGACCTCGGCGAACTTGCTCTACTCGACCACCGGTCCGTTGGTCGGCGCGAGCTACACCGACGTGCACGTGTCGCTCCCGGGCATCCGGCTCTCGGCGATCGCGGCGTTGATCGCGATCGGGCTCGTGATCTGGGGCGCCATGCGCGGACGGCTGCTGCGCCGCCTCGCCATCGCCGTGGCGCTCTACGCCGCGGTGGGCATCGTGGCCCGCGGCATCCTGCCGCTGGCCGTGCAGCGGCTGGTCGTGCTGCCTAACGAGCTGACCAAGGAGACGCCGTACCTCCAGAATCACATCGCCGCCACGCGCGCCGCGTGGGGCCTGACCAACGTGCAGACGAGGCAGCTCTCCGGCGAAGCGACCCTCACGATGGCCGACATCAAGTCGAACGCGCCGACCATCAACAACGTGCGGCTCTGGGAGCGCGACCTGCTCCAGCAGACCTTCAAGCAGCTGCAGGAGATCCGCACGTACTACGACTTCGTGTCGGTCAACGACGACCGCTACATGATCGACGGCGATTATCGCCAGGTGCACCTCTCGGTGCGCGAGCTGAACGCCGCGTCGCTCCCCACGCAGTCGTTCATCAACAACCGCCTCACGTTCACGCACGGCATGGGCATCACGATGGCGCCGGTGAACCAGGTCACCGACGAAGGGTTGCCGGTGCTCTTCATCAAGGACCTGCCGCCGGTGTCGACGGTGAATCTCAAGCTCACGCGGCCCGAGATCTACTACGGCCAGGCCGCGGAGTCGTACGTGTTCGTGAACACGAAGCAGAAGGAGTTCGACTATCCGTTAGGCGACCAGAACATCTACACGTCGTATCCCGGCTCGGGCGGCGTGCCGGTGGGCTCGTTCCTGCGGCGGGCGCTCTATTCGATGCAGTTCGGGTCGCTCCAGATCCTGTTCTCCGACGACATCGCCGGCAACGCGCGAATCATGTACCACCGCAACATCATGGAGCGCGCGTCCACCGCGCTGCCGTTCCTGACGTTCGACGCCGAGCCGTACATCGTGATCACGGACGACGGCAAGTTGGACTGGGTGCTCGACGGCTACACCACGAGCAGCGGGTATCCGTACGCGAAGGCGGTGGACGGCATCGACTACATGCGCAACAGCGTCAAAGTGACGATCGATGCGTACACCGGCGCCGTCACGGCCTACGTCGCCGACTCGGCCGACCCGGTGATCCGCACGTACGAGAACATCTTCGCCGGCATCTTCAAGCCGATCAGCGCGATGCCCGCCGACGTTAGGCGGCACATGCGCTACCCCGGGCAGCTGTTCCGCACGCAGGCGTTGCTGCAAGCCACGTATCACATGGACGACCCGCAGGCGTTCTATCATCGCGAGGATGAGTGGGTGATCCCCGAGGTGTCGGACCGGGGGAACGATATTACCGCGTACATGCGGCACATGATCATGCGGCTCCCCGGCGAGCAGAAGGAAGAGTTCATCTACATGACGCCGTTCACGCCGCGCGGGAAGGACAATCTCGCCGCGTGGATGGTGGCGCGGATGGACGGGGCGCACTACGGCGAGCTGCGGGTATACCGGTTCCCGAAGCAGAGTCTCGTGTACGGACCCAAGCAGATCGTGAACCGGATCAATCAGGACACCGACATCTCGCGCCAGATCACGCTGTGGGATCAGCGCGGCTCGGAGGTGATTCACGGCGAGCTGTTGGTGATTCCGATTCAGGAGTCGTTGATTTACGTGCAGCCGCTGTTTCTGCGCGCGTCGGGCGGATCGATTCCAGAGATGAAGCGCGTGGTGGTGGCGAGCGGCGATCGCGTGGTGATGGGGGAGACGTTGGACCAGGCGCTCACCGCGATGTTCGGGAGCGGCGCGACCGCGGCGGTCACTGGCCAGCAAGCGGATACGGCCGGCGCGGGTGCGGTGCCGGCGCCTAACGCAGCAGCGGCGGTGCCGGCGGCCGGCGTGGCGTCGCTGCTCCAGCAGGCGCAGTCACACTACGATCGCGCCATCGCGGCGCAGCGCGCGGGCGATTGGGCGACGTACGGGAAAGAGATCAGCGCGCTCGGATCGGTGATCGAGCAATTGCGCGCCAAACATCCTTAGTGGCCGGATCGCGCAGCCGCGGTGCCGCGGCTGCGCGATCGCGCTCGACGCGCCTATTGTTTGTGCCGCGTGAGTGTGGCCAGCGACGTGATCATCGGGCTCGGTGTGAACGGCCCGCTCAACCTCAGACCGTCCGCGGAGGAGCGTGAGGTCGGCGCCGATGGTCCGCGTGCCGAACTTCCCAGAATTGGACACTAAGGTCATGAGAACGTGCAGCCTGCCGTCCGCGAGCCCTGTCGATTTACGGTTCCCCCGTTCGACGTCTTGATGGAGCACTGCGCGAATCACTGATCGAAGGGGGTTCCCATGGGACGGATCATTGCAACCGAATTCATCTCGCTTGACGGAGTCGTCGAGGCGCCGGGAGGAGGAGAGAACTTCGAGCACGCCGGGTGGTCGCTCGAGATCGATCGCGGGCAGGAGGGCAACCAGTTCAAGCTCGACGAAACCGTCGAGTCGGAAGCGCTCCTCCTCGGCCGCGTAACCTATGAGGGATTCGCGGCGGCGTGGCCGTCGAGGACCGGCGACTTCGCTGACAAGTTCAACCGCATGACCAAGTACGTCGTGTCGTCGAGCCTTGGCGCACCCGAGTGGAACAACACGACGGTAATGCGCGGAGACCTCGTGGCGGAGGTCCACCGTCTGCGCGAGCAGCACGCCGGACCCATCGTCGTGCACGGCAGCCCCACACTGGTGCAAGGACTCCTCGAGCATGATCTCCTGGATGAGCTCAGGCTCATGGTCTATCCGGTCATTCTCGGGAAAGGGAAGCGCCTCTTCGGAAGCACGGCGAACAAGAAACGCATGCGACTGCGGTCATCCAAAGCCGTCGGGGACGGCGTCGAGATTCTCATCTACGAAGCCGTGCGCTCGGCGTGACGCCAACCGGATGCTCCGATCTCGAGCAGGTCGCCTAACGGTAGCGCGACGCCGGCAGCGCGCCGATCGGTCCCGGAGCCATGTCGCGGTTGGGCTCTGTTACAAATCCGTTAGAATCGGAGGCCAGCGGTGGCCGCGTGACGGAGGCGCAGAGACCGCACGTCTCGCACCGCTGCGACGCGACGTGTGGTGGCGGCGCGCCAAACGCGTTTGCACTGCCTTCATGCCGGCCCATCCGACGCGGTCATTCCATCGCTTTGTCATGAAACCCGCTCGTCCCGCATCTCGTACTCCGGGTTGTACCCACACCTCGAGAGTCTTTAATGGGCCGGCCCCCCTCTCTTAGGCATTCCTGGCGCTCTCTTCGCCGCGCGCCAGGCTTCAGCGCCTCCGTCATCCTGACCCTGGCCGTCGGCATCGGGGCCGCGACTGCCATTTTCGCCGTCGTCGACGCCGTGCTCCTGCGGCCGCTGCCGTATGGCGACCCGGGACAACTCGTGGGCGCATGGTTCCACATTCCGGCCGTGGGACTCGCGCAGGCGCAGCAGACGCGCGGCACGTATCTCACCTTTCAGCGTTACGCCCGCACGATCAGCGGCATCGCGGCCTATCAGTCCAACTCGGTGGATCTCGTCGATTTGGAACAGCGCGCCGAGCCGGCGCATCTCGACGACGCGCAGGCCACCGCGAACCTTGTCCAAGTGCTGAAGGTGCCGCCCAAGCTCGGTCGCTGGTTCACGCCGGAAGAGGACCTGCCTAACGGATCGCACGTCGCGGTGCTCAGTGATGGCCTCTGGCGATCACGGTACGGTGCCGACCCGAACGTCATCGGGAAGAAGGTCCTGATGTACGGTCGCAGCACCGAGATCATTGGCGTGATGCCGGCCTTGTTCCGGTTTCCCGACAACAATACGCAGCTCTGGGTTCCGCTGCGCCTCGATCCCAACGATCCGCAGAGCGGCGGGTTCAACTACAACGCGGTCGCGCGGCTCAAGCCCGGCGTCACGCTCGATCAGGCCGAGCGTGATTTCAAGCACGTGCTCCCGCGCATGGT
>JANWIK010000007.1 GCA_025449955.1 Gemmatimonadaceae bacterium | reverse complement strand
TCCGACGGGTGAAAACATCCAACCGGCGCAGGCCGGCCTAACGCTGGCGCTCAAGGCTTCGGGTGACACCGCGTCGATTGCCGCGCTCTGGAAGGACATGGCCGCCAACCCGACCAAGTACAGCGATGCGCAGCTGTTCGATGCCGGCACGCAGGCGTTCAGCGCGCAGCAGTACCAGACGGCCGTGCAGCTCATGGAAGACGGCCAGAAATCGAACCCGTACTTGCGCGCGGGCCTGTTCAACCTCGCCAACGCGTACTGGAAGAACAATCAGTTCGACAAGATGCAGGTGGTGTCCGACACGCTCACCAAGGTCGACCCGGACAACCCCGACAACTACCAGCTCCTGGCGATTGCATTCCAGGGTATGGAGAAGGGCGTCACCGATCCCAAGCAGAAGAAGGCGTTGGCGGACTCGGTCAACGTCTACGTGACCGCGGCAGACAAACTGCCCGTGCACATCACGTTCAATCAGTTCATGCACGACGGCACCAAGTTCACGCTGGCCGGCACGATGCAAAATGCCGAGACCAAGCCGATCACGGCGGCCATGACGGTCAAGTTCGTCGACAAGACCGGCGCGGTGGTCACGACACAGGCGACGTCGCTCCAACTGGCGCCGAACGAGTCGAAGCCGTTCACGATGACCGCGGACTCGGACAAGATCGCGGCCTATCGCTACGACCCGATCAAGCCATGACCAACCGGGCGGCGCGCGCCTCGAGCGCGCGTCGCTCGTGCGGTGGAAGTATCAGCATTATCTTGCTTTCCGGGCTGTGATCTCCTAGTTTACTTCAGGCTCCGCACCGCCTGGTGCGGTGATGCGTGCCCAACGCACGCCCAAAGGGGGAGGCCGCACAGGGCGGTCTCCCCCTCCTGCACACAGCCGGGTTCATGATTCGCGTCAGTCGCGTCGCACCAGGCAGCATCGCCGACGAGATCGGCATCGTGCCGGCCACCGAGCTGCTCACGGTGAACGGTCGTGAGCTCGACGACTTTCTCGATTGGGAATTCCTCTCCGCGGACGACGAGTTGGTCATCGAAGCCAAGCTTCCCGACGGCCAGGATCTCGTGGCCGAAGTGGAACGGCCCGATGGCGAGTCGCTCGGACTGGAGCTCGAGCCCCCTCGCATCCGTCGCTGTGCGAATCGGTGCGAGTTCTGCTTCATCGAAGGGCTGCCGACGGGCCTACGCAAATCGCTCTATGTGCGCGACGACGACTACCGGCTCTCGTTCGCCTACGGCAACTTCGCGACGCTGTCCAACGTGAAGGAGAAGGACTTGGCGCGCATCCTCGAGTACCGGCTGTCGCCGCTCTACGTGTCCGTGCACGCGACGCCGTGGGACGCGCGAAAGGTGCTGCTCAACAATCCGAAGGTGCCGAACATTGTCGACCAGCTCACGCGGCTGGCGGCGGGCGGCATCCAGTTCCACGGCCAGATGGTCATCGTGCCCGGGCTCAACGATGGCGACGTGCTCGAGCAGTCGCTCGCCGACCTCTGGGCGTTAGGCGACGCGGTGCTGTCGGTGGCGGTGGTACCGGTTGGGCTCACGCAGTTCTCGCATCTCTACACCGGGCGGTCGATGGACGCGGCCACGGCCGGCACGCTCATCGCGCACGTGGAGCGTTGGGAATCGCGCGCCTTGGCCGGGCGTGACGAACGCTGGGTGTACGGGTCGGATGAGCTGTACATGCTGGCCGGGCGCGAGCTCCCGGATGCGCCGCACTACGGCGAGTTCCCGCAGATCGAGAACGGTGTGGGGGCGGTGGCGTACCTGCGCCAGCGGGTAGCCGAGGCGATCGGCGACGGCGAGCTGCCGCGGCTCGACGGCACGCGCATCGGGATCGTGACCGGCGCGGCCATGGGGCCGCGGATCATGCCCGACCTCCTCGATCGCCTAACGAAAGCCACGGGCGCCCGGTTCGAGTTGTTGCCGGTGGAGAATTCGCTCTTCGGCCCGACGACCACCGCCGCCGGACTCCTCGTGGGCGCGGACATCCGCCGCGCACTCGACGGCCGCACCGACCTCGACTTCGCGCTCATTCCGGCCGAGACGATCAACGACGACGGCCTGTTCCTGGATGACACGCCGTTCGCGACGCTGCGCGACGCGATGCCGATCCCGGTGCATCCGTCGTACGACTTCGTCGACGTGCTGCAGCGCGACGACCTGACGGTCGCGGCGGCGCGGTGAACATCCCCGTCGTCGCCCTGGTGGGCCGGCCTAACGTCGGCAAATCGGCGTTGTTCAACCGACTGGTGGGCGGCGACAACGCCATCGTGAGCGAGGAAGCGGGCACCACGCGCGACCGCCATTTTGCGCGCGCCGAGTGGAACGACCGGTCGTTCTGGCTCGTGGACACCGGCGGCCTGACGGAAGACCGCTCGGTGCCGATGGACGTCGAGATCCGCCGCCAGGTGCTGCAGGCCGTCGACGAAGCCGACCTGCTGCTGCTCGTCGTCGATGCGATGGCCGGCCTGCACCCGCAGGACCAGCGCGTGGTGGAGTTGCTGCGCGGCACGGGCAAGCCGTGGATTCTCGTCGCCAACAAAGTGGACGACCCGGCCAAGACCGACTTCTACGAGTTCTATCATCTCGGCGCCGGCGACCCGGTTCCGGTGTCGGCGCAGAACGGCAAGGGGTCGGGCGATCTGCTCGACGTCGTCGTGTCGCGCTTCCCCGAAGGACGCCCCGATGTGCCCGACGCGCTCAACGTGGCGGTGATCGGCCGGCCGAACGTGGGCAAGTCGTCGCTCGTCAACCGTTTGTTAGGCGAAGACCGGTTGGTGGTCGCGGCCGAGGCGGGCACCACGCGCGACGCGATCGACACGCCCATGCAGTACCACGGGCGCACGCTGGTCTTCATCGACACCGCCGGCCTGCGCCGCCAAGCGCGCGCCAAACAGGATGTCGAGTTCTATTCGTCGCTGCGCACGCGCCGCGCGATCGAACGGGCCGACATCTGCCTGCTCGTCATCGACGCGTCGGCCGAAGAGAGCATCGAGAACCAGGATCTCAAGATCGCGACCATGGCGTGGGAGCGGGGCGCCGGGCTGATCGTGATCGTCAACAAGTGGGATCTGGTCGAGAAGGACGACAAGACCGCGGCGCGTTTCATGAAGGCGTCGCAGGAGAAGGCGCCATATCTTCGCTTCGTGCCGTTCCTGTTCACGTCGGCGATCACCGGCCAGCGCGTGACGCGCGTGCTCGAGCAACTGATCGATGTGGATGCGGAGAGGCAGAAGCGGATCTCGACGTCGCAGGTCAACGCGTGTCTCGAGGAGCTCGTCGCTCGGCTCCAACCGCCGCAAGCGGCGGGGCGCGAGGTGAAGGTCATGTACGCGACGCAGGTCCAGGTGGCGCCGCCGACGATTGCCGTATTCGGCAACCATCCCGAGCTGGTGGAGGAGCACTACGTGCGCTACCTGCACAACGGGTTTCGCGAGGCGTGGAAGTTCACGGGGAATCCGTTGCGGGTCGTGATGCGGAGACGCGCCGCCTGAATGCGCGCGAGCCCGGTCGTCTGGCTCCTCGCCGCGTATCTCCTCGGCGGGATCCCGTGGGCGTACGTCGCCGGGCGGCTCCTTCGCAACATCGATCTCCGCCGGCACGGCTCGGGCAACCTCGGCGCGACCAACGTGTATCGTGTGTTAGGCGCACCGGCGGCGGTGCTCGTCGTGCTGCTCGACGCCGCCAAGGGATTCGTGCCGGCCATGTATTTCACGCGGTGGACGACGGCCGCGTCGCCGCATTGGGCACTGGCGTACGGACTGGCTGCGATCGCCGGGCACGTGCGTACGCCGTATCTCCTCTGGAAAGCGGGCGGGAAGGGCGTTGCGACCGGGTGCGGGGTGTTCCTCGCGCTGGCGCCGCTTCCCACGCTCATCGCGATCGCCTGCTGGGCCGCGGTGTTACGGGTGTGGCGGTACGTCTCGGTGGCGTCGCTCGGCGCGGCGGCCGCGCTGGTGATCGCGTTAGGCGTGTTCGACGGGGTGCGGACGCCGGTCTTTGCGTTAGGCGTTGTCGTGGCGCTGTTCGTGGTGTGGACGCACCGGGCCAACCTGGGCCGGCTGCGCCGCGGCGAGGAACATCGCATGGGCCGGCGACCGGCGGAGGGCGCCTGATGCGGTGCGCGGTGGTGGGGGCCGGAGCGTGGGGGACGGCGCTGGCGGATCTGCTCGCGCGCAACGCGCACGACGTCCGCTTGTGGGCGTACGAGCCGGACGTGGTGGACACGGTGAACACGCGGCACGTGAACCCGCGCTTCCTGCCCGGCGCCACGCTGAGCCCGCAGGTGCGGGCGACGTCATCGTTAGGCGAGGCGACGGAGGGCGCGGCGCTCGTCGTGTACGTCACCCCGTCGCACGTCCTGCGCGGCGTGCTGTGTCAGGCGCGCGATGCCGTGCCGGCGCACGCGACGCTCGTCGTCGCCACCAAAGGCATCGAGCGCGGCACGCTCGCCGTGATGACGGACGTCGTGCAGGATGAGCTGTCGGGCCGGCCGGTGGTCGCGCTGTCCGGACCGAGCTTCGCCACCGAAGTGATGGCCCGGCAGCCGACGGCGGTGGTGGCGGCCTCGGCGAGCGCGGATGCCGCGCGCCTCGCCCAACGCGCGTTCAGCAGCGATGCTTTTCGCGTCTACTCGCACGACGACGTGATCGGCGTCGAGGTGGGCGGCGCGCTCAAGAACGTCATCGCGGTGGCCACCGGCATCGCCGAGGGATTGGGCCTGGGGTTCAATCCGCGCGCCGCCCTCATCACCCGCGGACTCGCCGAAATCTCCCGGTTAGGCGTAGCACTCGGCGCCTCCGCGCGAACGTTCGCCGGCCTGGCCGGCATGGGCGACCTCGTGCTCACGTGCACCGGCAGCTTGAGCCGGAATCGCGCGTTAGGCCTTGACCTGGCGCGCGGCGCGTCGCTCGACCACGTCCTCGCCGCGCGCGAGACGGTCGCAGAAGGCGTCGTGACCACCGAGAGTGCGCACGCCCTCGCTGCGCGTGAAGCGATCGAGATGCCCATCGTGGCCGCCGTGTACCGCATTTTGTTCGAGCGTCACCATCCCCGCGATGCCATCGCCGAACTGATGTCGCGCGAGCTCCGCGCCGAGGTCGACTCATGAGCCCACAGTCCCCGCGTCCCGCACACTCGAATGCGCACGGCCACGCCCGCGACCCGGTGCAGGAGTTTTTCTCCATCGGCGAAGTGTGCGACCTGACCGGCCTCAAGCCTCATGTGCTCCGCTACTGGGAGAGCCAGTTCCGGTTTCTGAGCCCGGCCAAGAACCGCTCGGGCAACCGCGTGTACCAGCGTCGCGAGATCGAGCTGATCATGCTCGTCAAGCATCTGTTGTACACCGAGAAATACACGATCGACGGCGCACGGCAGAAAGTCGACCAACACCGCCGCAAGGGCGAGCTGCGCCCCGCCGCACGCACCGCGCTCGATCTCCAGACCATCGAGACGATGGAGCAGGAGCTGCGCGAAGTGTTGGGTCTGTTAGGCGGAGACGGCGCGGCCGAGCCCGCCCAACCGACGCCCAAGTCCGGTGGGGGAGGGGGACGCAGCCGGTGATCATGCCGCTCGCGTGCGTGATCCCGGCGCTCGATGCGGGGGGCAGCTTGGCCGCGGTGATCTCGGGCCTTCGCGCATCCTTGCCGGGTGCGTCGATCATTGTGGTGGATGACGGCTCGGCCGACGACACGCACGCCGTTGCGCGCGCACATGCCGATACCGTGATGCGCTTCGAGCGCAATCGCGGCAAAGGCGCGGCGCTCAGGGCCGGCGCGAGCGCGGCGCTGGCGCAGGGCGCACGTGCGGTGCTCACCATCGACGCCGACGGGCAGCACGATCACACCGCCGCGCCGCGCCTGGTGACGGCCCTCGATGACGCCGACATTGCGGTCGGTGCGCGAGCGCGCGCCGGCGCGATGCCCGTTGGGCGTCGCGTCACCAATGCGCTCGCGAGCGCGGCGGTCGGCGCCATCGTCCGCGCCGCGGTGCCGGACGCGCAGAGCGGCTTCCGCGCCATGCGCCGCGCCGTCCTCGAGCGCGTGCACGCGACGGGCGACCGATACGAATTCGAGACGGAGTTCCTCATCCGCGCCGCGCACGCGGGCTTCAGGATGGTCGCCGTCCCGGTGCCGACGAGGTACGGCGCACCCAGCCATTTCCGCGCCGTGCGCGACACGGCACGCGTGGTGCGCACGATCTGGCGCCACCGGTCGGGAGCGTTTCACTGATGCGCCTGCTGTGCACCAATGATGACGGGATCCTCGCATTCGGCCTCGAATGCCTGGCCAAGGCCGCCGCTTCGTTAGGCGACGTGACGATCGTGGCGCCGGACCGCGAGCAGAGCGCCACCAGCCATTCGCTCACGCTCCACCACCCGATCCGCCCCGTAATGCGCGGCGAGCACCGCTGGCAGGTGGACGGCACGCCCACCGACTGCGTCATGCTCGCCGTCGAGGCGCTCATGCCCGAGCGGCCGGACTTCGTGTTGAGCGGCATCAATCACGGCCACAACATGGGCGAGGACGTGCTCTATTCGGGCACCGTCGCCGCGGCCATGGAGGGCGTGACGTTAGGCATTCCGGCCATGGCGCTGTCGTTCGCCGGCGGCGAGCTCAAGGCCGACCCGTCGCTCCTCGCCGACCAGGTCGGCGTCGTGTCCAAGCTGCTGGGCCACCTGGTCCACCTCGCCAACATCCCGCGCGACACGCTCCTCAACATCAACCTGCCGCCCCTGCCGGCCGCGCAGATCAAGGGCGTGCGCCTAACCCGGTTGGGCAGACGCGTCTACTCGGACTCCCTCGTCCGCATGCACGACCCCCGGGGCCGCGAGATCTTCTGGATCGGCGGCGGATCCGCCGAGTGGAGCGGCGCCGACGATTCCGATTTCCGCGCCGTGAACGACGGGTTCATCTCGGTTACCCCGCTCACGCTGGACCTGACCCACACGCGCATGCTGGAGGACGCGACATCGTGGTGGATGGAACTGCCCTGAGCCAGTTCAACGGCGCGCGCCGGCGGCTCGTCGAAGCGCTGCACGACGGCGGCATCGGCGACTTGAACGTGCTGCGCGCGTTCGATCAAACGCCGCGGCATCTCTTCGTCCCCACCGGAATGCGCCACCGCGCCTACGAAGACAGCGCGCTGCCCATCGGCAACGGGCAAACCATTTCGCAGCCGTCCACGCACGCGCGCTACCTCGAGCTGTTGCGCCTCACAGGATCGGAACGGGTGCTCGAGATCGGGACGGGCTCCGGCTATCAGACGGTGCTGCTCTCGCACCTGGCGAGCCAGGTATTCTCCGTCGAGCGCGTCGGCGGACTGCTCGAGCGCGCACGCGACGCGATCCGCGAGTCCGGCGCGCGCAACGTCTCGCTCCTCACCGGCGACGGCACCCTGGGCTGGCGCGAATACAGCCCGTTCGACGCGATCCTCGTCACGGCAGGCGCGCCGAGCGAGCCTCCGCCCTTGGTCGAGCAGTTGGCCGAGGGAGGGCGGCTGTTGATCCCGATCGGCGATCGGGAGGAGCAACGACTCACGCTCGTGATTCGACGCGGCGAGACGGTCGAACGGCGTGACATGGGGCCGGCGCGATTCGTCCCGCTCGTGGGGATGCACGGCTGGCCGGCGGCGTAGGCACAGCGACCCCTGGATGCATTGACGCCGGCACCGACTGGCGCGCTATATTTTCCCTCCTTTCGGGAGAGTCGATGCCCGATCAGCCGGACGAGACGCAAAAACAACAACGCCGCAGCACGGCACTTCCGCCGTTCTTCGCTCCGCGTACCACACGTCCCACGACCCCGTCGCAGTCAGGCGCGGCCGCGCCGCCGCGCCGCTCATCGCAGCTCTTCACGCCGCCCGGCGTGCAGAAGCAGCGTCCGGCGACCCCTCCCGCGACGCCGCTCGCGACACCGGCTGTGACGCGCCGCGCGACCCCGTTCGCGGCACCTGCCATCCCGGCGCCGTTGGCTCCGCCTCCCTGGAGCGAACACGAACAGCAGACGACGCCCATTGCGGCCGCGTCGCCGGAGCCGGCGCCAGAGTCCGCGCCCACGCCCCAGCTCGCGCCGTTCGAGATGGACCCGCCCGCCGCACAGTCCTCGACGACGTTCGATGCGCCGCCCGAGATGCCCAACGCAGAGCGGCGTGACGACGCGCCCCAGGCACCGGCTGCACCGCGGACCAGCGACGCATTCGTGATCGAGCAGTTCGAGCAGGCGCCGATTTCGCTCCGCGCCACCGGCGATCACGCGGCGGTGCAGGACGACGGCGCGCTCTCGTTCCAGGTGTACGACGACGCGTCTCGGCTGCTCGAGCACGGCGCCCGTCCAGCGCCCGCGGGCGACGACTCGATCGAGATCGAGCGCACCGAGGTGACGTTCGGCCCGCCCGCCGCCGACTCCCGCCTCGAGGTCGAAAGCTTCTGGGCCGCCGAGGCGATCCTGGCCGATGACACGGCGCGCGACGCCGATGCCGCCGCTCCGTTAGGCACGGCGCCCGCCGCCGAAATGCCCGCCGAGATGCCCGCCGCCGAGCCGCCGTCGATGGACCGGGCCACGCAACCGATGATGGACGCCATCGAACGGTCGCACGAGGCAATGCCGGTGCCGTCGTGGCTCGAAAACGTCCCGTCCGAGCCCGCCCCCGTCGTGCAGCCGGCGCCCGAGCTCGCACCGGTCGCCGAATGCATGCACGCGCCCGAACCCACGACCGAGCCCGAGGCGGCGTCCGACGACGACGCCGAGGAGGCGCTGGCCGAGGCGTTCTCCGGGCCCGCGCCTAACGAGACGGTGCCGCGGTGGGCCACGCCGCGCGTCAATCGCGCCGTGTCCGACGACGATCGCCCGACACAGCCCAACGATGGATGGAATCTCGCGCCGCCGGAGCCGCCGCCCGACGAGCTCGCCGTCGCGCTGGCGTGGCCCGACTCCGGTCTCCGCGCGCCGACGCCCGCCAAAGGCGCGGCAGCACAGAGCAACGCCGACACGTCGCACGAGCTGGCCGCGAGCGCGGAAGGTTGGCCGTTGTCGGTAGCGGGCCGGCCGGGCGTTCCCGATGCGGTCGCCGCCGCGCTCGAGCGCATCGCGCAGCGCGTGCGCGCCGGCGACGTGCCGCTGCCTGCGGATGTCGCGCTCGCCAGGACCGACGAGAGCGCGCTGGCGCTCACGCTCGCCGCGTTGCTGCGCGCCGCGTCCGCGACGCGTGCGTGAGATGCTCCGCCTGCGCTTGGTGGTGCGTGGCGCGGTGCAGGGCGTCGGCTTCCGATGGTTCGCCCGCGAGACGGCGCAACGCTTGGGTGTGGCAGGATGGGTCAGAAACCGTGAGGATGGCAGCGTGGAGATCGCCGTGAGCGGGGACGACGACCGGGTAGAGCAATTCGCGGCGGCCATGGAGCGCGGACCAGGTCACGCGGCCGTTGCCGGGGTGTCGCGCGCTCCGTTAGGCGACGGCGAAGAGCTGGTGCGCCCGTTCGAGATCCGCCGGTGAGCCGCGTTCTCTAATGGAAGCCGGCCAGTTGGGCGACCTCGGCGACGAGCTGCGTCGCGCGATCCGTGATATCCCCGACTTTCCCAAGCCGGGTATCGTCTTCAAGGACATCACACCCGTGCTGTTGGACGCGGCGCTCTTCCACCGCACCACGGATGCGATGGCGGCGCCGTTCGCGGGCGATCGCATCACGCACGTCATCGGCATCGAGAGCCGCGGCTTCATACTCGGCGCCCCGGTCGCGCAGCATTTGGCGGCGGCGTTCGTGCCGGTGCGAAAGCCGGGGAAGCTGCCGCACACCGTGGAGCGCGTGCAGTACGCGCTCGAGTACGGCACCGACGCGCTCGAGATGCACCGCGATGCGCTTTCGTCGGGCGACAGGGCATTGATCGTCGACGATGTGCTGGCGACCGGTGGGACGGCGCGTGCGACCTGTGAGCTCATCGAGCGCACCGGAGCACGGGTGGTGGGGTGCAGTTTCCTCATGGCGCTCACGTTCCTGCCCGGCGTCGCGAGTCTCGCGTCTCGCCGTATCGCGTCGCTGCTGACGTACTGATCTCGTCAGGGTGCCGCGTACAATTCGGCCCGGCGGTGAACCCACCGCCGGGCCGAATTATCCTGCAAACCAGCTTGCCTAACTCAATGCGTGACGCTGAGCCTGGCGTCCACGTACGCCGCCGTGCCACGGTCGCGCGCACGAATCGCCAGCACGTGTGAACCGCCCGCGACCGTGAGCTGAACGAGGAAGCTATCCTGCGTCGCGCAGCCCTCGTGTTTCACGAACCCGCTGGTCGGGTCGAAGGCGGGTGACGTGGTCGGCGTCACATTCACGCCGTCCACGAACAGCTGGAAGTCGTTGTCGATCGCGATGCCAAACGTGAGTCCGGCGCTCCACCATGCCGGCAGCGTGAAACTGTGCCGCAGCAGCATGTCGGTTGGCGCCGGGACGTTAGGCCACGGAGTCGCGACGGTCGCGACGAGCGACTGGCACGACGCACCGAGGTTCGAGCTTCCGAATGCGCCGGCTCCAGTTTGCCAGCCGTTTTGCGCCGTGGCCGCAAAGCCTGGCTGCTCGAAGCCCTGGGCTATATCGGCAACCCCGGACAAGTAGACGTAGCCCGCGCCCTGGTACGGAATCAGGTCCGTGCTCGTGGCGCTGAACGTCACCGGATTACCGGACAGACTGATTCCGGCGCCGGTGGTCGCCAATCCCGAGATGCTGCCGGGCAGCGTGATGCTCGCGTTGGCGGTCGCCGAATTGCCGGGCCCGACGCCGAGCGTCCAGTTAGGCACGGTGGCGAGGCCGGTGGTGTTGTCGGTGGTGACCGTGGTCGACGTCACCGCGGTCGAGCTCGAGGCGGGACCAAAGCTGCCGCCGCCGGCCGTGATCGCGAACGTGACCGATGCGCCGCCGAGCGGCGTGTGGCCGGTGGTGGTCTGCACGAGCACCGAAGGCGGTGACGCCACGGGGGAGCCCGCGGGCGCCGTCTGCGGCTGCGACGGGAAGCTCGCCGGCAATTGCACCACGACCGCCGTATCCACGCCGCCGAACGGGCTGAATGACTTGGTTAGGCCGCCTCTGCCGCCCGACGACGCGTACAACGGCGTGGGCGTGAAGAAGTCCGTGACGAGCGATCCCAACCGCTTCAACGCCTTGCCGTAGTGCTTGTCCTGCGCCAACTGGAACACGCTGCGCGTCGGAGCAAACGCGCTCCCGTTGCACGTGAGGAAGGAAACCGGAATCGTCGGCAGGATCTCGATGCCCGTTCCAACGTTGTGTGCGATGTCCACGCTCGGCGGCGGTGTTCCGCCGCTCGGCGTCGCAATGCAGGCCGCGGCGACCACCGGATTGGCGAACGTCTGCGCCGGGACCACCTTGAACTCGAAGAATGGCCCGTACTGATCGAGCTTCGTGTTGAGCGGACCGGCGGGGAATGTGAAGGTGCCGTTGATCAGCGTCACCGAGATGGTCACCGGCTGCGCCAGCGTGCCTCCGGGAATCATCACGCCGCCTTCCTGGCTCCCCGTGACCACCGTCTGATCGGTGGACGAGGGAAACACGACCTGCACGACGTTGTCAGGATCGAGCGTGGTGTTGGCGAGCGTTAGGCCGGACCCGTCGAGCCCAACGAGGCAGTAGAGCGCCTGTCCGAACGCGAGCGTCGCGTTCTGGGTGGCGGTCGATTGTCCGCCCTGGAGTTTGCCCGCGTAGTAGGTCTTGAGCGTGAAGTCCCACAGCTTGAACATGTCGGTGACGGCCGGCGTCTTGTGTCCGGTGGCGATTTCGAGCAGCACGGCCACGTATCCGACCGTGACGACGGCGCGGTCCCGTGGCGTCGCGAACAGGCTCGAGATCTGCCGTTCGGTGATCGTCTGGCAGCCTGGTGGGATAATGCGTTCCGCGCTCGGCGGGATGGTGGGTATCGAGGGTTCGCTGGGCATGGGCGACGCGTCCTTGGAGCACGCGGCCAGCCAGCATAAGGCGGAGAAACAGAGCAGAATCGAGGTCTGTCGACGTCGCATGGGGCTGTACCTGGTACGAGGGCATACGGCGTCGGCAGTCATTGCCTAACCGTCCTACTTCTTGGGCTTCACCACCAAGGCTTGAAAGCGGGGATCGTCGTGAATGCTCCGCCATTCCCAGCTGTGTTCGTCATCGAATCCGACGGCGCGCGCGGGGTTCGCGCTGAGGTAGAGTGCGAGCGACTTGATCGCCTTGTCCGTGTTGCCCAGCACTACCCACGTCAGGGCGATCGTCTGCGTGACGTCCTTGGTCGGGTCGACGTCGGCGCGATCATCCAGCCGATCGAGCATGTGCGCGGCGCTGTCCTTGAGTCCCGCCCGGGCGATCGCGCCCGCGACCATCGCCGTTCCGTTGAGCCGCTCGTAGGGCCGGTCGGGAGCCGCCGACAGCTTGACCAACGAGTCCGCCATCGCCCACGCGTTGGCTACGTTAGGCGTGACCGCGGTCGTCGCCATCAGCCAGAGCTTGCATTCCACGAATCGCGGATTGGCGGCGAAGCGGCCGGCTCCGACATCGCACCAGTGAATCGCGTCGGGGAATTGCTCGAGGTCGTACGAGGTCGTAAAGAGACGCCACACGACCAGGTCGGCGTCGCTCAAGTAGGCGTCCTCATCGTACGCCCGCCGGGCGGCGAGCTTCGCGCTCACGACGTCGTCGTACTGATAGTACAGGTGACTGAGGATCGACCACGCCTCCGGCTCGTTAGGCGAAATCTGCGTGGCCGTCTCGAGATCCTTGCGCGCCGCGTCGAGCAACGCCTGTGCCTTCGTCGGGTCGGGCTCCGTCGCCATGAGCCAGCGCCAGTAGCGGAGACTGCCCCGCAGCTCGAAGGCATCGGCGTTGCGCGGTGCGATCTCGAGGGCGCGCGCGGCGTGGGCGAGCCCCGTGTCGATCCATGCGCCGGCGCGCAGCTGATCGCCGGAGTAGAATCGTGACGTGAGGTAGGCGATGGTGCCGCGAAGGATCGGGACGGCGGCCCAATTGGGATCGACATTCTGCGCGGCGGCCAGCATCGAATCCGCACGCGCAAAGCTGAGCAGCATGCCAGCCGTGTCATTGGCGGTCCGCGCGCTATCGCCCAGTTTGGTCAGGAGCTTGGCCCGCTGGAGCATCGTCCATGCGGCGGGTATGGCCGTACCGGCCCGTTCTGCGCGCAAGTCGACTTCCTGGCCGAGTCGTTCGCGCAGGAACATCGCGACGCGAGTCGCGAGCGTGTCCTGGAGCGCAAGCGGCGCCGCGATCGGCACGTCGAACGTCGTCCGTCGAAAATCGCTGCCAGTGGCGTCGTCCAGCTTCACCGTGACACTGATCTTGTCGCCGTGCTGCTCGATACTGCCGTCCACGAGCGTGCCCACGTTGAGGGCGCGCGCAATGCTGTCCCGGGGCACGTTCCCGCTCTCGAACAACGCCGACGCATTTCGAGACGAGACCTGGAGTTGTGGAATCGCCGACAGGCGATCGATCAATGCGTCGGTGAGGCCTGTGGCGAGGTAGCCGAGTGTCTTGTCCTTGCTCTCATCCGCGAAATACAACACCGCAATGCGGCTCGGCTCCGGGCCAGCCAGCGCTCCCGCCGACGACACGACGCCGGGACGATTTCGCCATGCGGCATAGCCGCCGGCTACGACCGCCACCGCCGCCGCGCCTAACGCAACCTTGTGCCAGCGCGCCAAGCGCCGCGATCCGCGCCGTTTGGGCGGCGATGGCACGAGATACGTTTGCGTCTCGGGATGCCGCAGCGCGTCGGCGAACTCTCGCGCGCTGGCGTACCGATCGGCCGGCACCTTGGCGAGCGCCTTCACCAGCACTGCTTCGATCTCGGGCGGGACGGTGTTCCGGATGATCGTGAGCGACGGGACGGTCTCGAGCGTGTGACGGGCGATGATGGCCTGGGCGGTGGGCCCGGTGAACGGCGGCTGGCCGCCGAGCATCTCGTACGTGACGCACGCCAGACTGTAGACGTCGCTCCGGCCATCGATCGTGCGCTCGGCCGTAGCCTGCTCGGGGCTCATGTAGGTCGGTGTGCCTAACGACATCCCCGTTTGCGTGAGCCGCTGCTCGCCGGCGTCGGTCATCGCGTGGGCGATGCCGAAGTCGGACAGCATCGCTTGGTCATCGTCGAGAAGGATGTTCTCCGGCTTGATGTCGCGGTGAATGATCCCGTGCGCATGAGCCTGCTCGAGGGCGGACGCGATTTCGCAGGTAATGCGGATGGCGTCGGCAATCGGCAGACACCGCTCGCGGTCGAGACGCGCGCGAAGCGATTCGCCTTCCACGTACTGCATCACGTAGTACAGGGAGCTCCCAGCCAGTCCCGAGTCGTAAATCGGCAGGACGTTCGGGTGGCTGAGCAGGGTAGTGACCTGGATTTCCCGCTTGAACCGCTCGGCGCCCAACACCACCGAGACGTCGGTGTTGAGGACCTTGATCGCTACCGGCTGGTTGAGCTTCAGGTCGCGCGCCAAGTACACGATGGCCATGCCACCGTGCCCGATCTCGCGCTCGACGACGTAGCGCTCGTTGATGACCGCACGGAGCTGCTCGATGACGGCAGACACGGTAGATGCTACTTCCTTTGGCGATGGCGCGGAGAGAAGATAACACATTTCTCATTTTTCGCCGTAGAGCAGAATGCACCTGCGCACGACACGCACGTCGCTGCTAGATTGTGGTGCTGTGCCCCTGTAGCTCAGGTGGATAGAGCAGCGGTTTCCTAAACCGTTGGCCGGGTGTTCGAGTCACCCCAGGGGCACTGGTATCCACCGTGATTTCAGCGTTCGCTGCTTCGCCATTTTCAATTCGCGCCCACGAGACACCGAATGACCAAGACCGGAGCCGCCGCACGTCCCGATTTGGAAGACCGCGCTGAAGACCTGAAAGAGTGGGCGTTGATACACAGCAAAGGCCTGTCGATCGCCGCGGGAGCGATCCTGGTGGCGGTTGGTCTGGCCTGGCTGTACGTGAAATCTCAGCAGGCGCAGGCCCAGAACGCCTCTGCGGCGCTCGTGCAAGCCGAGCAAGCCGTAGGTGCTGGTAATTCAGCACTTGCGCAGAGTGACCTCGAGCGAATTGTGAACCGCTATGGTTCAACCGAGGCCGGTCGCCAGGCGCAGCTGTTGTTGTCCCAGACCTACTTCGATGCGGGCAAGTATGCAGAGGGGATCGACAACCTGCAGAAGCTCATCCAGACCAAGCCCAAATTCGTCGAGGCATCCGCGTACAACCTGATGGGCGCCGGGTACGAGCAGCAGAACAAGTTCGACGACGCTGCGGGAGCTTACCAGAAGGCCGCGGACATGGCTACCGGTAAGAGCGATCGCGACTCGTACCTGGCCAACGCTGCCCGAGCGCTGACGGCTGGAGGCAAAACCGCTGAGGCCGTGAAGATCTGGTCGAAGCTGGCCACGGACCCGACGAGCCCCGCGGCGGCTGAAGCGCGCGTGCGGCTTGGCGAGCTGCAAGCGAAGGCTGTGAAGGCCGGCTGAACCGCCGACTGCTTGGACCTCGCGGTCGTCGACAGGACAAGGAGAGAGGGCGACCGGACAACTCGGGTCGCCGCTTTTTCGTCCCTGTAGAGTAGTTCGTATAAGATATGTTATGTAAACACGTATCGTGGGAAACTGTGGAAAGGTCGATTTGAAGGTGTTTGCCTATCGAGGGGCAAAAACTGTCGCCAGCTGCGCACGGGGTCGTCGCTCGCGGACTTCCGCGCTATAGCGATGCTTAGTTAGTGAGCCAGATCGCGGCTTAATCGCGATGGAGACTCCTGGCTGTCGCCTAACTGTCGCGAAAGGCTTGTCGCGACAGTATTGCGTCAGTCAACCGGCAGCTGACCTCTGAACACTATCCTGCCTTCGCCGCGCAGCGTCGGAAGCCAGGCGCTCCCTTCCCGCCTCAGCTTGATCGTGATTTCGCGTCCGGACCTGGTCCTGAGCGTCGTCTCAAGCCCGGCTTCCTTCCATTCGGCCAGCAGGATGGCCGTCGACACCGAGCCGGTTCCGCATGCGAGCGTCTCGTCTTCCACGCCGCGCTCGTACGTGCGGATGTCGAAGCCACCATCGGCCCGTCGCGCCACGAAGTTCGCGTTGGCGCCGCCACCGGCCCGCACGTAGTCGTGGAGGCGGATGGCGCGGCCGCGGTGCACGATCTCAAGCGTCTCCAGCTCGTCGCGCTGCACGACCACGTGAGGGTTGCCGACGATCGCGTAGCCGATCCGCACTTCACCTGACTCGGCGGCAATGCCGGCGGTCGGCCTCACGTCCGTCACCGGCCACAAATCCACCTCAGGCAGCCCGCCGGTCATTCGCGACGTCGCAATCCCGGAGTCGGTCTCGAAGCGCATTCCTTGAGCGCGACCGGCGCCCAGCTTGGCCGCCAGGCTCGTCACGCACAGCGACGCGTTTCCGCACATCTCGGCGACGGATCCGTCGCTATTGAAGTAGCGCATTCGGAACTGCACGTCTGGCACCGCGGTTGGCTCGATGAACACGATGCCGTCGGCGCCGACGCCCGTGCCGCGCGCGCAGACCTCACGAATCACTTCAGGCGTGGCCAGAGGACCCGCCGGCTCCACTCGGGCGTCGAATACGACGAAGTCGTTGCCCGAGCCGGTCATCTTGAAGAATTCGCGATCGCTCACTTCTTGATGCGCCCCGTGAGCGCGAGCCATCGGAGACGCCACACCATCCACACCGCCTCGCGCACGATCTTGCGCGACATTTTGCTCTCGCCCTCGGTCCGGTCGACGAACACGATCGGAATCTCGACGATGCGGAATCCCTTCTTCCACACGCGGAAGCTCATCTCGATCTGGAACGCGTAGCCGTTCGACCGGACCGCGTTCAGGTCGACTGCCTCCAGAACGGACCTGCGAAAGCACTTGAAGCCGCCCGTGGAATCTTCGAGAGGAAGGCCAGTTACGGTTCGTGCGTAGAAGTTGGCAAAGTAACTCAGGATGAGGCGGTTCATGGGCCAGTTCACCACTGTCACCTTGCCCTTCCGGTAGCGGGAGCCGAGTACCAGATCGGCGTCTTTGATCGCCTCGAGAAACTGCGGGAGGTGGTTGGGGTCGTGTGAGAAGTCGGCGTCCATCTCGAACAGGTAGTCGTACGCCTGCTCCAGGCCCCAACGAAAGCCGGCGAGGTAGGCGGTGCCGAGTCCCATCTTGCCCGCGCGATGCAGCACATGAACGCGCGGATTTTCGGCCGCGATGGATTCGACGATCTGCCCCGTGCAATCCGGCGACGCGTCGTCCACCACGAGGATCTCGAGGCGCGGGTCTTTTTCCAGAACGGCGGGAATCAGTCTCGTGATGTTGTCCCGTTCGTTGAACGTCGGGACGATCACAATGGCGCGCTCAGGCATTCCGCTTCTTGTCGACTATGAATCCGGCGGCGAGCAGCACGAGCGCCAGAAGAATCGCGATGATGGTGATCATCTTGCCGCGTTCGTACACCGAGCTGGTGAAGGTCAGATCGATGTGCTTGGCACCGTCCGGCAACGCGACTCCGATGAGTACGTAGTCGGCGCGACCGACCGTGGCCGGCTTGCCATCTACGGTCGCGACCCACCCCGGATAGTAGTTCTCGGACACGATCAACGCGGAGCCGTGCGACGCCGGCTGAGCGAGGTTCACCTCGATGTGTCCGGGGTCGTAGCGTGTCACGGCTGCCGTGTCGGAACTGGGCTCTGGCAGCGTGGTGATCTTCTGGCTCTGCACCGCGGCCGAGGTATCGAAGAGGGCGGCTCGCCGAATGTCGAATCGCGGATCGAGGATCGTCCCGAGCACGGCGTTGTCTTCGGCTTTCACGATGACCGGTGCGACCCAGGCAGGTGGATCGTCGCCAGGGACGGTGTACAGATACGTGGTGGTGCCGGCCGCATCGGGCGTTGGGCCGACGACGCGGGTGAATCCGGAGTCGGGGATGTTGGAGAGGTTTGTGAGCAGGTACTTCACGTTCAG
>JANWIK010000006.1 GCA_025449955.1 Gemmatimonadaceae bacterium | reverse complement strand
GTGGGCGCAGGCATCCCCGGCGCCGACGCCGGATCTGACTCTCACGCCTCCCGACTCGACGTGGCTGGTGACGGATCCGGCCGCGCGGGGCTGCGTGGACACCTTGTCCGCGGCGAGCCTGCGCCCGGTGACCGTCTACCAGATCGCGAAGCCCTCCGACACCACCGAGACGGTGCTGGCGCAGGTGGCGCTCATCTCGCAGCGCGTGGCCGAGGGCGTTCGCGCCGCGTTAGGCGGGGGGCGCGACCTGGTGTCGGACGCCGACACGCTCGCGTCGTGGAGGCGCGTGGCCGGCCGCGTGCCCGTCCGCGTGGTGCTCCATCGCGAGGCGCCGACGACGTGGCGTCCCGACAGCAGCGCCGATCCGGCGAAAATGAAATTGACGGCGCTCTATGCGAGCGTGCTGCGCGCTGTGCCCGCGGATCAACTCGAGATCGTGTGGCCCGAGCCTGCGGCGTCCGATTCGCTCATCGTGTTCTTCGAGCTTACGAGCACCGATTCGGACAAAAGACCGCTGCCACGTCCTGGATATCCCATGATCTCGGTGTTCCGGATGCGCGGCGTCGGCTTCACTCCGGCCATGAATCGCCCGGGTGGACCCTATCCATCGTACCCCGATGATGCCGAGGCGGCCGGTGTCGATGCGGAGGTCGTGATGGACATCGTCGTTAGTCCAAGTGGCCGCGCTGACGCAACGGTGCGGAGCCTCGTCATATCATCGCGGCGGGACACTCTCGACGGCGATGCTCGCGAACGGTATGGGCGTGAATTCACATCGTCGGTCGAACAGGTGTTGCGAAGGAAGCGGTTCGATCCGGCCCGCATCGGCGGCTGTGCCGTGCCGCAGCAGGCGTCTTTCCCGTTCGCCTTCCGCCGCGGCTGACCCGTGTCAGTGTGCGCCCGGTCGCGTCATGCATGCCTGACGAGTCGATGGTTCATCTCCGACGCGCCTTCATCGATGCCTAACCCTTCACTCGTCCATCGTGTCCTGTCAGCCGCGCGCCGGTGGGCCCTAACCGCCGTCCCGGTCGTGCTCGCCGCGGCCCAGTCGGCGGCGTCGCGAGCACCCGTCTCGACCGAGGTCATGGCGGACGACCGCGCCGCGCAGGCCTGTTTCGACTCGATGTCCGACGGGAGCCTGGGCCGCCTAACGGTGTCGCCGCGCGCCGTGATCATGGACGCCAACGCGGCCCTCGTCGCGCAGGCGGCGCTGGTCTCGCAGCACATCTCGCAGGCGGCGCGTGCTGCGTTAGGCGGCGTCGGCGACTCGCTGCCGGCCGGCGATGCCTTCGGCGTGTGGCGCGAGTCGGAGTTCGACTACCGCGAGTTCATCGATACGTCGCGCGAGCTGGTGCTGCGCACGCGGTTTCGTCCCGCGCGCATCGGCGGATGCACGATCCGGCAGCTGGTGCATTTGAGCTTCAAGTACGGTGGGCGCAACGCACCCTCATCTCCATGACACGTGTTCACACAATGACGTCCGCCAGACCAACGACGCGAACGCTCGGCAGGTATTGCGGCATCGCCTTTGGGCTGCTGTGCGCGGCTGCAGCCGGCGGGTCGGCGCAGCAATCGGGCTCCGATGACGCCGTCGCGACCGGCCCTTCCCAGTGCGCGGACACGCTTCAGCCCGCGAATCTCATGCGCGTGACCGTGTATCAGGAGGTTTCCGCGAAGGATACGGCGTCGGCGCTCGTGTCCCAACTCGACCTGGTCGCACAGCGCATCGCGATCGCCGTTCGCACGGCGCTGGGCGCCGCCGGCGATGCCGTGCCGCAGGCCGATTCGTTAGGCGTCTGGATGGGCGCGGGCCGCCGTCTCCCGTTCGTCGTGGTCGTTAGGCGAGAGGGCGCAGGGTCATGGCGACGCGACACCAACTCGGATACCATCAGCGCCAAGGTCACGAACTTGTACGCCGGCGCACTGCGCTCCATTCCGCCGGACTCGCTGTGGATGGTATGGCCCGACGGATACGCCGCAGACTCTGTCGTGTTTCGACTCATGCTCATCGCCGCGTCGAACACCAGTCATTTGTCGGCCACGACGTACTCTCTCTTTGCCGTGTACGGCACGAACGGACTTCGCGAACACCCGGCCTTGCTGATGAAAGGCCAACCATCGCCTTGGTACCCCACCGACGCGGAATATCGTGGCCTCGTGGGCGATGTGTTGCTGCAATTCGCTATCGACACGCAAGGTCGAGCCGATATGACGACAATCAAAGTTCTCAGACCCACCGCCGCCACCCTGAGCACGTCGCCCTTCGCGCACTTCTACCGAGAGTTTGCGTTGGCCGCGGAAGAAGCAGTGCGACACGACCGCTTTTATCCAGCACGAATCGGGACGTGTCCTGTGCGGCAGCTCGTCCAGTTCCCCTTCTCGTTCTCCAAGCCGTGAGGCCGCTAAGTCTCTCCATGATCCGTGCAATCGGTATCGCATTGGCACTCGCGCTCGCCGGGTCGACGGCAGCCACGGCGCAAGCGGCGGACACCGACACCTTCGTCGCGCCTAATACCCCGGAGTGGGCGCAATGCCGCGACACCCTCGACGCCGACAACCTGTCGAGCTTCATGGTCGCGCAGGAAGTGCTGATGCAGGACACGACGCCGGCGATGCTGGCGCAGGTCAGCCTGATCGCGCAGCGGATCGCCGCCACGGTGCGGGCCGCGCTCGGCGCGCCCGATGAATCTGTCCCGCCCGGCAACGCGTTAGGCATGTTCGAGGAAGGGAGCCAGGACGTTCCCATCGACATCGTGCTCCATCGCGACGGGCCGACGACGTGGCGGAGCGCTACGCCGAGCGCGCACGCGACGACTCCCAAGGTGACGGCGTTCTACATGCAGGTCCTCAAGTCCATTCCGCCGGATTCGCTCTGGATCGTGTGGCCGGATGGATATTCGCCCGACTCGCTCGTCCTCCGCCTCAACCTCGAGTCGTATCGCAAGAACATGCTGTTGTCGGAGCGCAAGATCGCGTCCTTCATGGTCTTCATGGCGCACGGCGTCACCGAAGGTCCGGCGATAATTCGCGACAAAGGGCCGATGGTGTATCCATCGGATGCGAACTTCCAGAGCCGTGCCGGCCGCGTGGTACTGCAATACGTCGTCGATACGTCCGGCCGTGCCGACTCGACAACCATTCGCGTGCTCGAGCCCTCGGACTCGGAGATCGATACGACGGCGACCGGACGATTCTACCGCGAGTTCATCGATGCTTCGCGCAACGCCGTTCTGCAGACCCAGTATTTGCCGGCCCATGTCGGCGGATGCCCCATGCGCCAGCGCGCGCACGCGGAGTTCACGTACCCGGAACGCCGGCCGTAGCGTCGCGCCTAACCGTCGCCCGGGCGTCCGTCTGGGGCAGATGGGGACGGGTGCGCTCACGGCGTGAAGGCCGACAGCACGGGCGTCGTGGTCGTGGTGGTCGTCCCGTCGCCTAACTGACCGCTGCTGTTGAGGCCCCAGCAGTACACGTGGCCGTCGGCGACCATGCCGCACGTGTGCGTGTCGCCCAGCGCGAGCGTGGTGAACGCCAGGCCGCGCTCCACGGCGACCGGCGACATCGCGCACGGCACCGGCTGCAGGCTGGCGCACGTGGCGCCGGCGGCCGCGCCTAACTGGCCTTGGTCGTCGGCGCCCCAACAGCTCGCCGCGCCCGATGCATCGAGCGCGCACGTGTGATCGAGCACGTTGTTCTTGCCGCCCGCGAACACCGCGACGAACCCCGAGGCGGCGACCGGCGCCGGCGCGGTTTGGTCGTCGCCGTTCCCCGTGCCCAACTGACCGGCGTCGTTGACGCCCCAGCACGCCGTCGTCCCCGAGGTCGTGATACCGCACGCGTACGCGGCGCCCACTGTGATCTGTGCGAAACGGGAACCGCCCGTCACGGCGACCGGTTCGGTCGCCACGGCATTGTCATCGGCGCTTCCTGTGCCCAACTCGCCGAACAAGTTGGCGCCCCAGCACCACGCCGCGCCGGCCGCGTCCAGACCGCAGCCGCCAAAAACGCCGGCGCTCACGCTCACGAAGCGGTGATGGCCGGCGACGCGCGCCGGCGGTACGGCGGTGTCCGATTGTTCGCCGTTGCCTAACGCTCCGAGGAGCTCTGAACCCCAGCAATAGGTGTCGCTCGACCGGCCGATGCCGCAGCCGATGCCGGCGCCGAGCGACACGTGTGAGAATCCGACCGGTGCGACAACCGGCGTCGGGGTCGTGAACGGGCCCGTCGCTTGGCCGCAGCACTCGGCCGGCACCACACCCCAGCAGTCCACGCTGAAATCGAAGTGCAGCCCGCACGCGGCGTCGCCACCCGCCGCAAGCGAGAGGTACGGACCACCGTCGACACGGACCGGCATCGGCGATTCGAACGCCGCGCCGTTTCCGAGCTGCCCGGATGCGCCCTCGCCCCAACAGAATGCCGCGCCGGCGTGGTCGAGCGCGCACGTGAAGTTGGCGCCGGCGGCGAGGCGCTCCGTTAGGCGGCTGGCCGCCGCCGACGGACCCGTATCGGTGGAACAGGCCGCCAGGCCGGCGGCCACGACGAGCGCACAACAGCCCGACACGAACGAAGGACGGCGCATGGGCATCTCCTGGTGGTGGGTCGGAACCGTCGGGCGGGCCGCGCGGCCTGCCGGCCCCGTTTCCCGGGATCCTCCGCCCATTCGTACCGCCGCTTGACAGGGCGGGCAAGTGTAGACATTCTACCTACCGTGTGTAGAGTGCCTACCTAATCGGGCCGGCCATGACACCCAAGAACCCGCCGACGTCGCGCATCGAGCTGCTCCAGGGCACCCTCGACCTCATCGTGCTCCAGGCCCTCCGCTGGGGTCCGTGCCACGGCTACGGCATCGTGCAGCTCATTCGCACGCAGTCGCACAACGTCCTCCAGGTCGAAACCGGATCGCTCTATCCCGCGCTGCAGCGCCTCCTCCGTCAACGCGTGATCGCCGCCGAGTGGGGCGTCTCGGACAACAACCGTCGCGTGCGCTTGTACCGCCTCACGTCCAAAGGCCGCGCGCGGCTCACGTCCGAACGCTCGCGGTGGCAGCAGCTCACCGAGGCAATCGCCGCACTCATGGTCGCGCCCCAGCCGGAGGAGTCATGAGCATGCTCGGATGGTTCACGCGGCTGCGCGAACGCCCCACCGCGGATCTGGCGGCTGAGCTCCAGGCGCACCTCGAGATGGCGGAGGCCGACCGCATCGCGCGCGGCGAGTCGCCGCGCGACGCGGCCGCCAATGCACGCCGTGAATTCGGCAACGTCGGCCTCGTGCAGGAGGTGGCGCGCGACGAGTGGAACGGCGCCGGCTTGGCGGCCGAGCGACTCGGCCAGGATCTGAAATTCGCGGTGCGGATGCTGCGCCGGGCGCCCGGATTTGCCGCGTTAGGCATCGTCACCATCGCGCTCGGCATCGGCGCGAGCACCGCGATGTTCAGTGTCGTACAAGCCACGCTGATTCACCCGCTCCCGTATACGCATCCCGAGCAGCTCGTGCGCATCGAGGACGACCTGGGCGGCATCGGCGCGCGCGACGTGGGCATGTCGACGCCGGAATGGCATGATTTCCAGCGTTCCGGCATTTTCACCCATGTCGCGCCGGCGTGGTTCGACAACAACAATCTCACCGGCATCAGTCATTCGCAGCGCGTCGCACTCGAGATCGTCGCACCCGACTATTTCGCGCTGCTCGGCGTGACGCCACAGTTAGGCGCGGGGTTCGACCCGTCGGATCCGACGCCGGGGTTCAACACCCAGGCCATCATCAGCGACGCGCTCTGGAAAGGCTCCTTCGGCGCCGACCCGCACATTCTCGGTCGCGTCGTGCAGCTCGACTCCGATTCGTATCGCATCGTCGGTGTCATGCCGCCGCGCTTTCAGTCGCCCGCGCGCGTCGCCGAGGAACGGCGCACGCAAGTGTGGGTGGCATTCGGGTTCGCCGGTGCGCCGCTGCTCCAATCGACCGTCATGTCCCGAAGCAGTCTGTTCCCGGGAGCGATTGCGCGAATCGCGCCGGACCTGACCCTCGCCCAAGCCCAACGACGCGTCGACGCGTTCGCCCACGCGCTCCGACGCGAATACCCGGCTGCCTATCCGCCGCGCAGCGATTGGCGCGTCCGCCTCGTGCCGCTCAAGGACGCCGTCGTGGGCGACGTTCGACAACCACTGGTGTTTTTGCTCGGCGCCGTCGGACTGGTGCTCCTCGTCGGTTGCGCCAATGTGGCGAATCTGCTGCTCGCCCGCGCCACGACACGAGGGCGCGAGATGGCGGTGCGTCAAGCGCTCGGCGGCGCGCCGTCGCGTCTCATGCGGCAGTTGCTCACGGAGAGTGTGGTGCTGTCGGTGCTCGGCGGTCTCGTCGGCGTCGCGCTCGTCGTTGTCGCGAAAGACACGCTCGTCAGGCTCATCCCCGACACGGTCCCGCGCCTCAACGACATCTCGATCGACTGGGGCGTGCTCGCGTTCGCATTCCTGGCGTCGCTCGCCGCCGGCGCGCTGTTCGGTCTCGCGCCCGTGTTGCACGTGCGCGGTCTCGACGTCACGCGCGTGTTGAAGCTCGAGGGCCGCGGTTCGACGAGCTCGCGCGATCACCAACGCACGAGACACCTGCTCGTGATCGGCGAGGTCGCAGTCTCGCTAATGCTGCTGAGCACCGCCGGCCTTCTCGTACGCAGTTTCTGGGGCCTGCTGAACGTTCCACTCGGCTTCGATCCGCACAACGTGACGGTGGTACGCACGCGGTTGCCGTATCCTAACGAAGTGAAGGAAGATCTGTATCCGACGGCTGCGGACGCGGCGACGTTCGTGCGCGACGTGCTGCGCCGCACCCGCGCCCTGCCTGGCGTCGACGAGGTCGCACTCGGCAGCGGCGCCGCCGTTCCGCTGGATCACCCGTACCAGGATCAGACCGTGACGCGCGTGCGGATCGAGGGCGATGTGTCGCACGGGGACCAGCCGCTGTTGCTCACCGGGTCGGAGGTCACGCCCGACTATTTTCGCGTCCTCGACATGTCGCTCGTGCGCGGCCGGTCGTTCGAGGAGTTCGATACCGGAGACAAACCGTCCGTGGCCGTGATCAACGAAAGCATGGCCCGCCGCTACTGGCCGCACGACGATGCGTTAGGCAAGCGCGTCGAGTTGGGGCGGTTGCCGCGCGACTGGACGACGATCGTCGGCATCGTGGCCGATGCCCGGACCGATTCGCTGGCGGGCGCGAGCGAGCCGCACATCTATACGAGCCTGTATCAGGTCGAGGGCAAGCATCTCGCGATTTTCCTCAAGGGACGGTTCGAGGTCGGCGGCATCGAACGCGCCGTTCGCGCGGAGGTGCAAGCGGTGAATTCGGCGCTGCCGGTATTCGGCGGCGAGCGGTTGAGCGATGTGGTGTCGGAGTCGCTTGCGATGCGCCGGTTCTCCATGATGCTGATCGCTGTTTTTGCGCTCACGGCACTGTTCCTCGCGGCGCTCGGAGTGTACGGCGTGATTTCATGTCTTGTGAGCGAGCGCACGCACGAGATCGGCCTTCGCCTGGCGCTCGGCGCCGACCGTGCAGACGTGATGAGGATGGTCATGCGCCAGGGCGCGCGTCTCGCGATCGCCGGGGCACTCGTTGGTTTGATCGGCGCCGCGATCGTGTCGCACTCGCTGGCGAGCGTGCTCATCGGCGTGAGCCCGAACGACCCGCTGACGTACGCGTTAGCCACCGCGCTGCTCACGTTAGTCGCGCTCGCGGGCAGCTACCTGCCTGCGCGGCGCGCGATTCGCGTCGATCCGATGGTCGCGCTGTCTTCCTGACGCGCTTCGGTCACGCGGCCCGCACAGCTACTGGCGCGAAGAC
>JANWIK010000005.1 GCA_025449955.1 Gemmatimonadaceae bacterium | reverse complement strand
GGCAGCGTCTCGGGTCGTGAAGCGGGATCGATCCCGACGCGCGCGAGCATCGCATCCACCTGCTCGACTGGCAGCCCGGTGATGGTGCGCAGCACGCGCCGCATCTGCTTGCGGCGGAGACCGAACACGTCTTGCACGAAGGCGCGGAAGGCCGTTTCCAATTCGGGCGGTACGAGCGGCGTGTCGAGCGGCGTGAGGCGGACCACGGCGCTCTCGACGGACGGCGCGGGTTGAAACGCGCCGGCGCGCACGGCGAACAGCATCTCGGCGCGCACGAATGCGCGCACGTTGACGGACAGCGCGCCGTACGTCTTGCCGCCGGGGGGCGCCACGATGCGCTCGGCGACTTCGCGTTGCACGAGGAACACGGCGCGCTTGGGACGCGGCGGTTCGAGCGATTGGAAGATGATCGGCGTCGTGATGTAGTACGGGACGTTCCCCACCAGCACGTAGCCGCCGAACGCGCCCTCGCCTAACGTGCCGGCCGGCGTCGTGAGCACGTCGGCTTCCACCACCGTCACCGCGGTATCGCCGGCATAGCGCGCGCGCAATCGCGCGGCGAGGTCGCGATCCACCTCGATGGCGATCACGCGCGCCGCGCGCGCGCGCAGGGCATCGGTGAGGCCGCCGCGGCCAGGGCCGATCTCCACCACGGTGTCGGACGGGTTTAGCAGCGCCGCGTCGGCGATGCGGCCGAGGATGTGCGGGTCGGTGAGGAAGTGCTGGCCGAAACGCTTCTTCGGCCGGTTAGGCGGCGCGGGAGATGCAGGCTTTGCGGCGGCCGCGGGCCGGCGCCGGGGACTCATGCCGTGCCGCTCAGCTGCGCACGAGCACCACCGCGAGGTCGTCGCGCTGCACGGCGGTGCCGGTGTGGTCGGACAGTTGGGCGAACACTTGCTGCAGAATCGTGTACGGCGGCTCGGCGTGCATGCGGCGCACCGTGTCAACGATGGGCTGCTCGCCGAACCGGCGGCCGAAGAGGTCGCGCGCGTCGCTCACGCCGTCGGTGAAGAGCAGCAAGAGATCGGTGCCGCTCACCCAGGGGCGGGTGCGCGCCGACTGCGCGGACTCCACCATGCCTAACGGCGGGTCGAGCGCCGGAAGCCGCTCGCACGTGCCGTCGCCGGACACGTGGTAGGCGTGGGGATGGCCCGCGTTGGCGTAGCGGATCATGCCGGCACGCTTGTCGATCACCGCGTAGAAGGTCGAGATGAACATCTCGGTGGTGGCCAGCTCCTCGCGCAACGTGCCGAGGAGCGCGCCCAACATGCGGCCCGGATCGTTGGAGCCTTGCGCATGGATGGCCGACGCGCTCATTGCCAGCGCCATGATGAGCGCGGCGCGATAGCCATGGCTCGATACGTCGCCGATCATGACGCCGGTCCGCTCGTCGCCTAACTGGAACAGATTGTAGAAGTCGCCGCCCACGCTCTCGGCCGGCACGACCCGCGCCGCCACCTGCGCCACCGGATCCACGATCTCGGTGCGCGGCAGGAGCTTCATTTGCAGATCGTGCGCCAGCTCCAGCTCCTGCACCAGACGCTGCTGACTCAGCGACGCCCGCACCAGCCGCGAATTCTGGATCGCCGTGCCGATCTGCGTCGCGATCGCGGTGACGAGCTTCTGATCGCCGGCGCTGAACGCCTGGCCCGACGCGCGGTCGGACAGATTCACCACGCCTAACGGCTCGGCGCCGCCGCCGGGCGAGGTCCACATGATCGGCACGGACAACATGGTGCCGCGCCGGTAGAATGCCTCGGCGGGACAGGGGTCGGCGTCGTCTTCGGCCACCACCATCGCGCGCTGGTCGCGGAACACGTGCGCCGACACGCTGCACTCGTCGGTGAGCGCGATGGGCGGGACCTCGAGCGCCGGGACGCCGAGGACGGCCACGGTCTGCAGCGTGTCGGTGACGCGGTCGTGCACGAGAATCGAGCCGCGCCGCGCGCCGACGGTCTCCGACACTTCCTTGAGAATCGTGGACGCCGCTTCGCCTAACGCAACGGTGCGGCCCAGGATCTCCGTGATCGTGTAGAGAAGATTGATCTCCTCGTAGCGCTCGGCCAGCTCGTTGGCCGCGTGCTCCACCTCGAGGGCCGATTGGAGGTACTGCGAAACGACGGGAAGGAGAAAGCGGAGATAGTTCTCGAGGGGTGCGGCGGGTTCCGATGACGGGCCGATCACGAGCCAACAACGGCGCGGACCTTGGATCGCCGTGACGATCGCGGGTCCGCCCGGTGAGTCCACGGCGTGGGGCGGACCGACGTCGAACGGCGGCGTCCATCCCAGCACGCCGACCGCCGGCGTCGAGGCCGCGAGACGCGACGGCAACCGGCCGTCGTCCTCGGCCCAGACCGCCGCGGCGCATCCGGTGGCGTCGCGAAACGCGCTCAATACCGTTTGCAGATCAGTCATGCCGCCGCATCGTGAGGCGCACCACGTTGCCGTGGTTCGCGAACCGCTCCACCCGGTCCATGAGCTGCGCCATCAGGAACAAACCGCGTCCGTCTTCGCGCACGAGATTCTCGGGACTCGTGGCGTCGACCAGACATTCCGCGAGATCGAAGCCCGTCCCTTCGTCCACCACCTCGAGCACGAGGCGCTCGCGATTCACGTCGCAGCGTACCTGCACGCGCTTCGCGATGTGCTCGCGGTTCCCGCGAAGAATCGCGTTCGACAACGCTTCGGTTAGCGCGACGGGAACGTTGAGCGACACCTGTCGCGTGCTGTACGCCAACTGCTCGCACTGGCGCGCGACCATCTCGACGACGCGCTCGATATACCGGATGTCGCTCGGTATCTCGAGCTCCAACGCCAAATGCAGACTGCCGAGTGGGAGACCGCGGAAGCGATCCGGCGACGTCATCTGCACGCGGTGCGGTCGCGTGACGTCGCTAGAACGACTCGAGCGCGCGCTCGCGCGTGTCGGCGATCTGGAACAGCGTATCGAGCTTGGTGAGCTCGAACAGCGTCTTGAGATCGTCGTTGAGATTCGCCAGGCGGAGCTCCCCGCCCTGCTCGCGAATCTTTTTCGACAGGGACACGAGCACGCCCAACCCCGAGCTGTCGATGTATCCCGTCTGACTGAAGTCGATCAAGAACTTTTTCTCGCCACGCTCGAGCTCGTCCAGCACTTTCTGCTTGAGCTCCTGGCGGTTTCCCACGATGAGCTGACCCTCCACGTCCACCACGACAACATCTCCCTGCTTCCTGAGTGCGAAGCTCATGTCTCGGTCTCCCGTCGGAATTCACGCGCGCCATCCACACGCGCGCTGAGCGCGACCCGGGTGTCGCTCGAATCGAGCGACTGCAGCGCCGTGATCGCGGCCACATTGATAATGTCGTCGGTCGAGGCGCCGCGCGAAAGATCGGAGCACGGCCGCGCGAGCCCTTGGACGATGGGTCCAATCGCCCGCGCGTGCGCCAACCGCTCCACCAGCTTGTATGCAATGTTCCCCGCGTCGAGCGACGGGAACACGAGCACATTCGCCTGCCCGGCCACTGCGCTGCCGGGCGCCTTGCGCGCCGCGACGGCGGCGATGATCGCGGCGTCACCCTGCAATTCTCCATCCACCGTGAATCGCACGCCTCGCTCGTGGAGCAGCGCGACTGCTTGCCGCACCAGGTCCACCGACGGCCCGGTCCCACTGCCGAGCGTGCTGTACGAGAGCAGAGCGACGCGCGGCACGTCGCCCACGATGCGCAACCGATCGCGCGCGGCGGCCACCGCAATGTCGGCCAGCTGCTCGGCCGTTGGGCGAAGCACCACGGCGCAGTCGGTGAACGTGAGAACCTCGGGCTCGGCCGCGCCGCCGTCGTTGGGCGCAGCGCGAAACGACGGGACGACCATGTAGAACGCGCTGGACACAGTGGCGACACCGGGTGCCGGCCCAACGGCGGTCAGCGCGGCGCGCATGACGTCGGCGGTGGTGTGCACGGCGCCGGCCACGCATCCGTCGGCCTCGCCGAGCGCCACCAGACCGTCGGCGAACACGAGCGGATCGAGCGCGAGCTTCGTCGCGGCCGCTGCCGTCAATCCGCGCCGAGCCCGTCGCCCGAGCAGATGCTCGATCACCTGGGTGCGGCGCTCGTCGGTAGCCGGATCGATCACCGGCGCGCCCAACGCGATGGCGCGGCGGCGGGCCATCGCATCGCCGGCGCCGAGCACGAGCGTCGGCTGAACGATCCCCTGCTCGCCCAACGCGCGCACGGCGTCGAGCGTGCGCTGATCGTCGCTCTCCGGGAACAGGATGCGTCGCGCAGCCGAAGCGGCGCGCGCGCGGACCGTATCGATGAACGTCACGCCGCGGGGAATCGCTCTCGAAGAGCCCGGTGCACGATCGGGTTCACGAGGTCGACGGTTTCGCCGTGAAAGCGCGCGATCTCGCGCACGAGACTCGAGCTCACGTACGTGAGGTCGAGCCTCGGCATCATGAAGACGGTTTCCATCTCCGCGTTCAGGTGGCGGTTCATGAGGGCCATCTGGAACTCATACTCGAAATCGGCCACGGCGCGAAGGCCGCGAATCGAGAGCGTGGCGCCTACGGATCGCGCGAGGTCGACCAAGAGGCCGTCGAACTCACGCACTTCGATGCGCGGGTCATCGGCCACGGCACTCCGAATGAATTTGATGCGCTCCTCGACCGTGAACATCGGCTGCTTGGAGACGTTCGTGGCCACGGCGACGACCAACTGATCGACGAACGACAGACTTCGGGTGATGAGGTCTTCGTGTCCGTACGTGATCGGGTCGAAGCTTCCCGCGTAGATGCCGATGCGCATTGGTGGTCCAGTCGAAGAAGGTGGGACCGGCCGTCAAGCTACCCGGCGTGTGGTGCGTCGTGGGCACCGTCACGATAAATGGTGATCACGGTATCGCCATAGGTGCGGCGCAAGGCGCCATCCGGAAGCGTCTCGCGCACGTCGTGCTCGACCGCGAGCACGGCTGCAAAGTGAACGTCGAGCCACCGCGCCGCGATGCGCGACGCGAGTCCCATCCGATAAGGCGGATCCGCGAACGCCATATCGTATGCGCCGGCGTCCAGCCTTTCAACAAACCGGAGCGCGTCGCCGCGGTGTACGCGCGTTTCGCCGCCGGCCTGAAGCGTGTCGACGTTGCGGCGCAGCGCGTCGAGGCTGCGCGACGAGAGCTCGACGAAATCGACGAACGCGGCGCCGCGCGACAGCGCCTCCAGTCCCAAGGCGCCGGATCCGGCGAACAGATCGGCGACGCGCGCGTCGGGAATGTCGCGCTGGAGGATGCTCATCCAGGCCTCGCGAACTTTGTCGGCCGTTGGGCGTACGCGCGGATCGGCCGGGCGCACGATGGTGCGGCCGCGCCACCGGCCGCTCACGATGCGCAACGTTAGACTCGGATGTCCGCGAGGTGCGCCTGGAGCCGCACCTCGCCATTCCATTCGTCGCGCTCGAGGCGGAACGCGACGTCCAGGGGCGTACCGGGCGTGAGCTCGCCGGCACGCGCCGCCATGCCCCATCCGATCGCGTCGAGCGGAGCGCCGGTGTCGCCGGCGAGTCGCAGCTTGAGGTGGCCGCCGGGATCGCCGGAGCCGCCGCCCGATCCCTGCCCGACGATCCGCGGCGGCACATCCAGGTGGACGCCGCGCGCGACGAGCACGGGCGTGGCGTTGCCGGGGCCAAAGGGCTCGAAGTGGCGAAGCAGCGACTCGAAGTCGATCGTGGCGTCGGCGAGCTCGATCTCCAGGTCCACCCGCAGATCGGGCACGAGATCATCCGGCGTTAGGCGGGCGCGGGCGACCTGGTTGAATCGCTCGCTGAACGCCTCAACCCGGCTGGTTTCGATGCTGACGCCCGCGGCCACGCGGTGGCCGCCATAGCGGAGCAGCAAGTCGCGGCATTCCGTTAGGCCACTGTGGAGGTCGAACGCCGGAATCGAGCGGCCCGAGCCGCGGCCCTCGGGCCCGTCGAGCGCGACGAGCACCACGGGCCGGCACACTTCTTCGACCAGGCGCGACGCGACGATCCCGACGACGCCGGGGTGCCATCCCTGCTCGGCGATCACCACGCCGTAGGTCGCGTCGAGGTTCATCGCGTCGACGTGTCGCGCGGCGCGCGAGAACGTGTCGCGGTCCAGCTCCTGTCGCTGGCGGTTGAGCTCTTCGAATTCACGCGCCAGCGCATTGGCGCGCGACTCGTCCGACGTGGTGAGCAGCTCGACGCCGCGGATGGCGTGGCCTAACCGGCCGACGGCGTTGAGCCGCGGCGCGAGCACGTAGCCGATGCGGCCCGCGGTGATGGGGCGCCCATCCAAACCGGCGGCGCGGCGCAGCGCGCGGAGTCCCGGGTTGGTCGTGTCGTTCAACACCTTGAGCCCGTAGCGCGCGAGCACGCGATTCTCACCGCGGAGCGGCGCGACGTCGGCGATCGTGGCGAACGCGACCAGGTCGAGCATGCGGAACACGATGTCGTCGTTCACGCCTAACGCACCGGCGAGCGCGATGGCGAGCTTGAACGCGACGCCCGCGGCGGCGAGATCCTTGTCCGGATACCCGCATCCCGGCTGCTTCGGGTTGAGCACCGCCAACGCCTCGGGCAACGGGCCGCTCGGCAAGTGATGGTCGGTGATGATGACGTCGATGCCCGCGTCGCGCGCCGCGGCCGTGGCCTCGATGGCGTTCGTGCCGCAATCGCAGCTCACGAGAACGGTCGCGCCCGCATCGATCGCGGCTTTGACGCCGGCCATCGTGAGATCGTAGCCGTCCTCGAGACGACGCGGGATGAAGGGCACCGCCCGACCGCCGGCCTCGCGCAGCGTGCGCATGAGAATCGTGGTGGACGAGATGCCGTCGACGTCGTAGTCGCCGTGGAGCAGCACCACTTCGCCGTTTCGCACCGCGCGGACCAACCGATCGACCGCCGCATCCATGCCGAGCATGAGGGATGGATTGTGGAGATGATCGAGCTTGGGTCTCAGGTAGCGCTTGGCCGGCTCGATGTCGACGAAGCCGCGCTGGCAGAGGAGCCGGCAGACGGCTTCGGGCAGGTGGAGCTCAGTGGCCAACGTGCGCACGGCGCCGGCATCAGGCGCCGAGGGAAGCACCCAGCGTGACCGGGGACGCGCTCGTGCGGCGGGAACACTCACGCGCGAAAAGTACGAGCGCCGTCAGAGAGCGACAAGCATCAAACCGACGCGTACAGGAGCACGCCGCAGCCTTCGCAGACTTCGACGGACCGGCCGGCGGCCATCACGTTGCGCCGCTGGAGCGGAATCGCGGTGTTGCAGCGGCCGCACGCCGAACCGCGCAGGGCGTAGAGCGCGTTCGAGTTTTCGCGTCCGCGAATGCGCTCGTACTTCTGGAGGAGCGGACGGCCGACGCGCGACGCGGTTTGATTCCGTTGGGCACGCGCCGTACCGAGCTCCGCATCCACCTCGCCGCGCGCGGCGGCGATCTCGGCGCGCTGGGTCCCTTGGCGCTCCGCCAAGTCGGCGAGCGAGAGCTGCTCGAGCTCCGCGGTCTGATTCAGGTCGACGATGCGCGTCGCGAGCGATTGCATTTCGCTCTCTTCCTGGGCCAGCACGCGGCGCGTGATCTCGATCTGCGCCATCGCGGCCGTAGCTTCGCGGTCTTTCCGCACCACGTCGAGCGCGGCGAGGTGGCGATCGTGGAGCGCGCGGTGTTCCTGGACTTTCATGCCCAACTCGCGGCGCTTCTTGTCTTCGGCCTCCGCGGCGGATCGGGCACGGGCGATGGCCGCCTCGGCGGTCACGCGTTCCTGGTCGAGCGCGGTTTCGCGCGCGTCGAGCTCGCGGCGGCGCGCCTCGAGCACCGCGACGGCGGTGTCTTCGTCCTGCAGGGCCAACAATGCAACGAGATCTGGGTGCACGCGTTCCTCCTTGAGGTTAACGACTGGAATCGAAGCTCTTGATGCGGCCTGCGCCTAACGCAGACAGCTCGCGCTGCAGCCGCACCTTGTCGCGGATGAGCGCATCCTTCTCGGCATCGGACGCGATGTCGATGGCGCGTTGGTTTTCCTGCAACCGGCGCCGGAGCGGCGCGGCCCGGAGCGCCGCGATGCAGCCGTCCGCTTCGCGCGGCATGTCGAAGCCGGTGCCCGGGGGCACTTCCGACAGGGTGCGGAAGAGCTCGGCCGCATCGTCGGGGAGCGTCGCGGCGACTTCGGTCGCGCTCGCGTCCGGACCAGCCGCGACGAGCGCCGCGAGGATCGTGCCCAACGCAGCGTGCGTGAGGTCATCGGGGCCGATCTGCTCGCCGACCGTTTCGCGGAGGGCGGGCGCGTGGACGAGGAGCCACACGAGGCGGCGTTCGACCGGGGGCGCGGGGCGACCGACCGGAGCGCGCCGCGCCGCGGCGCGCTCGGGCCGGGCGCGCGGCGCCGCGTCAGGGGGACGCGCGCCGCGCGTCGCCGCCAACTCGCGCTCCAACACCTCGCGCGACACGCCGGCGGCCTCGCTCATGCGCGTCAGGTACATGTCGCGCGTGAGCGGATCCTGCGTCGCGCGGATGGTCGGCAGCAGCCGGTCGAGCGCGCGGCGCTTGCGCCTGAGGTCGGCGAACCAGCCGGCGCGCTCGAGCAGCTGCACTTTGCGCTCGAACACGTCCAGCGCGTCGCCTAACGCAGTGGCCAACGCGGCGCCGCCGTGGCGCTCGACGAAGCTGTCGGGGTCCTCGCCCTCGGGGAGCGTCACCACCTGCACCGCCATGCCATGGCGGAGCAGCTCGTCGCCCGACCGGAACGTGGCCTTGAGCCCCGCGCGGTCGCTATCGTAGAGCAGGAACGCCGTCCTGGCGTACCGCCGCAGCATCTGGCCCTGCTGCTCGGTGAGCGCCGTGCCTAACGGAGCGACCACCCAATCGAACCCGGCCGACACCAGGCGCACCACGTCGAAGTAGCCTTCCACCACCATCACGCGGTCGTCGCGGCGAATCGCGTGCTTGGTCATGTGCAGTCCGTAGAGCAGCTGACCCTTGGAGAACACGCGCGACTCGGCCGAGTTGAGATACTTGGGCTCGCCGGGTCCCAGGAGGCGGCCGCCGAACCCGACCGTGTTGCCTTGCGCGTCGAGGATCGGGAAGATGAGGCGGTTCCGGAACCGCGCCCGGGGCTCGCCGCCTTCGTCGCGCGTCACGAGCAGCTCGGCCTCGAGCAGCTGATCGTCGCCGTAGCCTAACGCAGCGAAATGGCGGCGCATCGCCTCCGGGTCGCGCGGGGCGAAGCCGAGTCCGAAGCGGTCGGCCACCTCGCGGCTCACTTTGCGCAGCGCGAGATAGTCGCGCGCCGCGCGTCCCTCGTCTTCGTCCCAGAGCAGCGCGCGGAACCAGTCGGCCACCGCGGCGCTCAAGTCCCAGAGGTGCTGGCGCGGATCGGGGCCTTCGCGGCGCTGCTGCACTTCCTCGACCGGAATCCCGACCTTCTCCGCCACGTAGCGCACCGCGCCCGGCCAGTCGATGCCTAACCGCTTCTGCAGGAACGTGAACACGTCCCCGCCGGCGTGGCAGACGAAGCAGTAGTAGATGCCCTTTTTGGGCGACACCGAAAAATTCCGGTGCGTGCCCTGGTGGAACGGACACGGCCCGCGATAGTCGGTGCCGGTGCGACGGAGCGGCACGTGCTCGCCGATGATCTGCACAATGTCGGCGGCGTCGCGAACGCGATCGACGGTCTCGTCGCTGATCATCGTCATCGGAGATCGGTCACCGTCACGCCCGCGCCGCCCTCGTTCCAGGAGCCCATACGGAAGGCGGATACGCGCGGGTCGCCGCGCAGCAATTCGGCCACCCGCTCGCGCAACGCGCCCGTGCCTTTCCCGTGGATGATGCGCAGGGACTTGAGGTCACCCCGCACGGCGGCATCGAGCGCATGCAGGACGGTTTGTTCCATTTCGTCGACACGCATGCCTCGTACATCAATTTCGCTCGCGGCGTGCTCTTCGGGGAGGTCGCCGCGCATCGGAACTTGTTCCGGCACCATGGCCGACCGGGCTGCCCGGGTGAGCGTCGCGAACGGAACCGTGAGCTTGATCGACCCCACCGCCACCACGGCATCGCCGCCGCGCAGCTCGATCACCAGTCCGGCGCGGCCGTCCAAGGTCCCGAGCAACACGGCGTCGCCCACGGCGATGGGCGCCGCGGACGCGTGATCTGCCGTCGCGCGTTCCGCCGGACGGTCCAACTCGCCGACAGCCTGTGCGTGCGCGGTGGCCAGCTCCTCCACGCGGCGTCGCGCGTCGCGTACGGCGCTCTCGCCGGACTGTGCACGCACTTCGCGGATGGCGCGCTCGACCTCGTGTCGCGCATCCAGCAGGTAGCGCCGCGCCTGCTCGCGCGCGTCGCGCTCGTGATGACGCTCGGCGTCGCGTACCGCACGCTCGCGCTCCGTCAACCGATCGAGACGCTCGTTGGCCGACGCGGCAGCCTCCGACGCCCGCGCCTCGAGCTCCGCCAACTCGGCTTCGCGGCGCTCGAGGTCGGCGAGCAATGCGGTGAGATCGCGCTCACCGCGCGACAGACGCGCCTCGGCGCGCTCGAGGATGTCCGCCGGCAACTGGAGACGTCGCGCGATGGCGAGGCCATACGACCGGCCGGGAATGCCCTTGATGAGCCGATACGTTGGCGCCAGCGCCTGCTCATCGAACTGGAGCGACGCGTTGACCACGCCCGGTGTCTCGACGGCGAGCAGTTTGAGATCGCCCAGGTGCGTCGTGGCGACGGTGAGCGTCCCGCGGCGCGTGAGCGCCTCGATGATCGCCGCGCCTAACGCACCGCCCTCGGCGGGGTCGGTGCCGGAGCCGAGCTCGTCGATCAGCACCAACGAGTCGGGCGTGGCGCGCTCGAGAATCTCGCGGAGGTTCTTCAGGTGCGCGCTGAAGGTGGACAAGCTCGCTTCGATCGATTGTTCGTCGCCCACGTCGGCGAAGCAGTCGTCGAAGAGCGCGGTGCGGCTCTCGGGGCCGACCGGCGCCGGGATCCCCGCCTGGGTCATGGCGGCGATCAACCCGATGGCCTTGAGCAGCACCGTCTTGCCGCCGGTATTCGGGCCCGAGAGGAGCAGCGTGCGCTCGCCCTCGCCTAACGACAGGTCGAACGGCACGACGGCGCCGCCGCGCGCGAGCAGCAGCGGGTGGCGGCCGCCGTGGATCGACACGCCGACGCGCGCCGGCGCCAGCGACACCGGCATGCACGCGAAGTCGTCGGCGTAGCGTGCGCGCGCATAGAGCGCATCGATCTCGACGAGGGTGTCGAGCGACGCCACCATCCCGTCGCGCAACGGCCGCAGCATGTCGGTGAGCTCGGCGAGGATGCGCTCGACCTCACGCCGCTCGTCCGCCTCGAGCTCGCGGATGCGGTTGCCGAACTCCACCGCTGCCGGCGGCTCGACGAACAACGTGCCGCGCGTGGCCGACTCGTCGTGGACGATGCCGCCCACCACGCCGCGCGCTTCGCGCCTAACGGGGATCACGTAGCGGCCGTTGCGCACGGTGACGGACATGTCGCTCACGCGATGGCGTTCCTCGAGGCGGCCCACGATGCGCTCGAGCAGCTGCACGAGCTCCGACTGGGCGCCGCGCAGCTCGCGGCGCATGCGCCGGAGCGCCGGGGACGCGTCGTCCTTCACCGACCCGTCGGGCTCGATCGCGCGCTCGATGGCCGGCTCGGCCGGCGCATGACCGACGAGCCGGACGGCGAGCGGCGCCAGCACCGCCGTGGCCGCCTCCGGGCGGCGGGCGTCGCCCAACGCGGCTTTCGTTAGGCGGGAGGAGCGGAGGAGCAGCGCGCCGGCCACCAGCTCCTCGCCGCTCCACACGCTGCCCGCGGCGCGGAGGCGCGTGAGCGGCGCGTCGATCGGCGGAATGGGCTCGGGCCGGAACCCGTCGCTGCCGCCGACGATCGCGCGCACCGCGGCCACGCGCGCGAGCGCCTGCTCGATGCGCGCGCGGTCGTCCACCGGCACGAGCGACCGCACGCGCGCCGCGCCTAACGGAGACGCGGCGCGCTCGGCCACCACCGCGAGCACCGCCGGGAACTCGAGCACGGCCAGCGTGTGGGGATTCACCGCCCCGCTCCGCACGCGCCGCGGGCCGCGATGAGGCGCGGCCCGAACCACGGGCGATTGCTCGTGATGCGGGCCGGTGTGGGCGTTCGTCTGCGCTGCACCCTACTTTGGCAGCTCTTCGCGCGCGATGCGGTTGATGGTCGACCCTTCGGCGCGTCCCTTGAACTGCGGCATCACTTTCCCCATGAGCGCCCCGATCGTGTTCGCACCCGACGCGATCGCGGCGCGCACCGCGGCTCGGATCTCGTCGTCGGCGATCGCCGCCGGCAGATACGTCTCGAGCCGCGTCACCTCGTCGCGCTCACGCGATGCGAGATCGGGGCGATTGCCCTTGTCGTACATCTCGATCGCCTCGCGCCGCCGCTTGATCCCCTTGCGCAGCACCTCGCGCACGTCGTCGTCCGTCAGGTCCTTCATCAACTCGATGCGCCGATTCTTGATGTCGGCGAGGATCGTCCCGAGCAGCAGCGTTCCCGCTTTATCCTGCGCTTTACGCGACGCGTTGAGATCGGACTGCAGGCGTGTGATCAGCTCGGACACCAGTTAGACCGGTCGTGGCCGACGATTCTTGCGGCGGGCCGCATTTTCTTTCCGCTTGCGACGCTCGCTCGGCTTCTCGTAATGGCGATGCTTGCGCAGATCGGAGAGGATGCCCGCCTTCTCGCACTTCTTCTTGAAGCGCTTGAGGGCTCGCTCGAAGTTTTCATCGTCGTGGATGATGACTTCCGACAAGAGGCGTCTTCCCGATTTGGTGGCGATGCCTGCCCGTTAAGTCTGCAAAGTTCGGTAAGTTAGGGAATTCCGCGACAACGTGTCAAGCTACGAGGGAATAGGGAAGCGCTCGCTCACGCGCGCTCGGGGAGCGCTCCGCTAGGAGAAGCGGCGGCGAGCGTGAGCGAGCGCTTCCCTCTTCCCCAGCTAGCCGGGCGGCCAGTGCATGGACCGTCCGCCCAGCACATGCACGTGCAGGTGATTCACCGTTTGCCCGCCATGCGCGTTCGTGTTGATCACGACACGGTACCCGCTGTCGGCGATCCCTTCGCGACGCGCCACTTCGGTGCCGAGCGCCACGAGTCGTCCCACGAGCGCGGAGTCGGTCGCATCGTTGAGCGAGCTCAAGTGACTGCGCGGAACGACCAGCACGTGCACCGGCGCTTTGGGATCGATGTCACGAAACGCGATCGCCTCGTCGTTCGACGCGACCACCGTGGCCGGTATCTCGCCACGTACGATGCGACAGAACAAACAGGTTTCAGGCACGCGATTTCTCCAAGGTGCCGAGGAGTGCCGCGCGGGCGATCGCCAGTCCGGCGATGGCCGCGGTCTCGAATCGCAATGTGAGCGGCGCGATGCGCACCGGGAGAAATCCGGCATCCACGAGAAGCGTTCGCTCCTCCGGTTCGACACCGCCTTCCGGACCGACAGCGATTGTGATCGGCGCGGTGACGGCCACGCTCGGCGCCGCTTCGCCGTCGGGATCCAACAGCCAGCGTGCGCCGGCCGGCGCCGACGCGACGGCGCGATCGGGCGTCGCATCGGGATAGAGAACCGGGAGCCACGCGCCACCCGACTGCGTGAGCGCCGACAACATCCTGAGTCGCGCTTTCGCCTGGAACGTGACGCCCTCGCCGCGGGGTGTGACGCTGCGCGAGCGTTTCCACAGCACCGGCCGCCAAGAAAAGATGGCGAGCTCGGTCGCCTTTTCAGCCACCCACAGCATCCGCTCGCGGTCGGCGATCGGCACCATGAGGTGGATCACCGGGCCGGGCTCGACGCGATCCACGGTTTCGATTTCGATCGACGCCTGCGCTTTGGTGAGCCTCACGACTGTCCCGTCCGCGACGCCGCCGGAGCCGTCCACCAGGCGGACGCGCTCGCCCAAGCCGACGCGCCGCGCGCGCGCATGCTGCACCTCGCCGTCGCCCAGAATCACGGTGTGACCGGCCGTCATGGGCTCGCCGCAGAAGAACGTCGCTACCGCGGCGCGATCACGCTGCTCCACCATTCACCCTCGATATGTTCGGTGTCGACGCGCCATCCAGCCGCGGCGAGCGAGGCCATCACGCCGGCCCGCTCGACGACGAGGATGCCGCTCACCACGGCGCGTCCGTTAGGCGGGACCGCCGCCCGCATCGCCGGTGCGAGCTCGACGATCACCGACGAGATGATGTTGGCCAGAATCACCCGCGCCGGTGCGACCAGCGGCAAAATGACGCGCGCGTCGCCTTCGATCACGCGCACGCGATCCGACACGCCGTTGGCGGCCGCGTTCTCTTCGGCGTTCGCGATGGACTGCGGGTCGGACTCGATCGCGATTGCACGCGCGGCGCCGAGTCGGACGGCGGCGATCGACAGAATCGCGCTGCCCGCGCCCAGGTCGACCACCAGGTCGTCGCGCTCGACGACGTGCTGCATGAGCCGCAGCACGCCGCGCGTCGTTTCGTGCTCGCCGGTGCCGAACGCCATCGCGGGCTCGATGATCACCGGACACTCGGCGCCGGCGATCTCGGCGGCGCGCCAGGGAGGCGCGACGGCAATGCGGTGAATCCGCTGCACGCCGACGGCCGGCGGCCATGCGCGCGCGACATCGATGTGCCCCGCGTCGCGCGATTGGATCGTGATGGCCGCATCGGCCTCAGTTAGGCTCGCGCGGAGCGCGGACATGTCGGCGGGCGATGGCAGGTGCGTGACGAGCGCGTCACCCAGGTCCTGCACGGCCGGCGCGCCGGCCAAGACGAGCGCGGCCACGACCGCGTCGCGCGTCGCGTCGCCCGTGTGGTGTACGCGCACCTCGGTCCAGCTCACTGCGCTCCGGCGTTAGGCACACACGCGAGCGTGGCGCGCTCAGGCACCGAGCGCCTCCTTCATTTTGGACCAGAGCCCCTTGGATCGCGTATTGCCGGCGGGCATGTCGCCCTCGAGGGACTGGAGCTGCTGCAGCACCGTCTGATGGTCGGGCGACACCGCCTGCGGCGTCCAGAGCTGGACGCGCACGTGGAGGTCGCCGGTGCCGGACGCGTTCACGCGCGGCAGCCCGCGCCCGCGGAGCTGGAACACCTGGCCGCTCTGCGTGCCCGCCGGGACGCGCAGCGAGATCGCGCCGGTTACGTTAGGCACGTCGACATCGGCGCCCAGGACGAGCTGGGCATAGGTGACGAGGACTTCGGTGTACAGGTCGGCGCCGTCGCGCTCGAAGCGCGCGTCGTCTTCCACCTCGAACACGACCAGCACGTCGCCGCGCGGGCCGCCCTGGGGGCCGACGCTGCCCTGCTCGCGCAGCGACATGTACTGCCCGGTCGCGACGCCGGCCGGAATGTTGACGCTGAACGTGCGCTCGGCGCGCGCGCGGCCTTCGCCCTTGCAGCGCTTGCACGGCGTGTCGATGGTGGTGCCCTGTCCCGCGCACGTCGGGCACGGTGCGACGCTCACGAACTGGCCGAAGAACGAACGTTGGGCGCGGCGCACTTCGCCCGAGCCGCCGCACGTGGCACATCGCTTGGACTTGGTGCCGGGTTCGGAGCCCGATCCTTCACAGCGGTCGCACGGATCGAGCAGCTTGAGCGTGAGCTCCTTCTCGACGCCCGTCGCGACGTCCTGCAGCGTGAGCGGCACGGTGACTTTGATGTCGGCACCGGCGCGCGGTCCGCCGCGCTGCCGTCCACCGAACATGTCCTCGAGGCCGCCGAAGCCGCCGAAGTCGCGCATGAAGATGCCTAACGCTTCGGCCAGGTCCACGTGGTGGAATCCGCCCGACGCCGCGCCGCGGAGGCCCGCTTCGCCGTACCGGT
>JANWIK010000004.1 GCA_025449955.1 Gemmatimonadaceae bacterium | reverse complement strand
CGGGAACGGGGAGGGTGTGCGCGCGGTGACGCTCAAGGACATCAAGGCGAAAACCCATTTCGAACTCGAGGTCGACGTGATTCTGCCGATGCTCGGGTTCGTGAGCGACATCGGCCCGCTGGCGAACTGGGGATTGCGTGTGGACGGCCACAAGATCGTGGTATCGAGCACGATGGAGACGGGTCGGACCGGCATATGGGCGGCGGGCGACGTGACGACGTATCCAGGTAAGCTCGAGCTGATCGCGACGGGATTCAGCGAGGCAGCGATCGCCGTGAACCAGGCCGTGCACTGGATCGACCCCGAGAAGAAGGTGGCGCCGGGGCATTCGTCGAATATGGGAATTTTCGGCCAGAAAGACGAGTAGAGCAGGGAAGCGCGCACGCGCGCGCTTCCCCGTCACGAATATTCCACTCTCGGATCCGCCGCCGCGTACGCGAGGTCCGCGACGATGTTGACGACGACAAACACGACGCTCAAGAACAAGATGCTGCCCTGGATCGCGGGCAGGTCGCGCTTGCTGATGGCGTTCACGACGTAGCGGCCGAGTCCGGGCCAGCTGAAGACCGTTTCCGTTAGGATGCTGCCGGTGAGGTAGGAGCCGAAGTCGAGACCGATCACCGTGACCACGGGAATCAGGGCATTGCGTAAGGCGTGTCGGGCGAGGACGGCGGCGCGGGGGAGGCCTTTGGCGCGGGCGGTGCGGATGTAGTCGCTGCCCAGCACCTCGAGCATGGCCGAGCGGGTCATGCGGGCGAGGAACGCGATGGAGCGCGTGCCTAACGCAAACGCGGGCAGCACGAGAAAGGCGAGTCCGCCGGTGCCCGAGGGCGGCAGCCAGCGGAGGATCATCGCGAAGATCAGGATCAGGATCAGGCCCACCCAATACACGGGGAACGAAATCCCGAGGTACGTGAAGGCGAGCGTGAGTCGGTCGAGCCAGCCGCCGGGGTGCGCGGCGGTGATGACGCCGATGCTAACGCCTAGCGTCACGGCGAGGAGCATCGCGGCGCACGCGAGCTCGAGGGTTTTCGGGAAGCGCTCGACGATGTCGCGCGCGATCGGACGGCCGGTGATGAAACTGGTGCCCAGATCGCCGCGCAGCACGCCGCCGGCATAGGCGGCGAACTGTCTGGGGCGCGACTCGTCGAGGTGGAGCTGGTGGCGGAGCTGCGCGATCGTGGCGGAGTCGGCGCGCTCGCCGACCATTTCCATCACCGGATCGCCGGGCGCGATGAAGAGCAGCGCGAAGACGACGACGAGGACGCCCACCAACGTCGGGATGGCGAGCAGCAGGCGGCGCAGCAGGAACGCGCCCATCGCCTAACGCAACCCGCGCACGGGTCCGGCCGTCAGGGATGCGGCGCGGTGCTGTCGCGCGCGACCGTGTCTTTGCGCTCGGCGGCGGCCGGACCACCGATCGCGACGTCGAGAAAGCGCTGGCCATTGTAGATCGCCGGCGCCTTGAAGCCGCTGATCCAGGGTTGGACCGCGTAGAGCTCGTTGTAGAAAAAGAGGTAGATCATCGGCGCATCGCCGAACGAAATGGAATCGGCGCGTCGATAGAGCGCGGCGCGTTGCGCGCTGTCGGCGGTGGTGCGGGCCCGGGCGACGAGTTGGTCGACCGTCGGATTCTCGTAGAACGACACGTTGCCGCCGACACCGCGATTGGCCCCGACGAGCAGCGGATCGAGAAAATCCTCGGCGTCGGGATAGTCGGCGTACCAGTCCTTGATGAAGAGATCCGCGTCGCCGTGTCGCGCCGCTTCGCGCGCGGCGGAATTGTCGCGCTGCACGAGGGTCGCGCGCACGCCGACGGCGGCGAGGTACGCCTGGATCGATTCCGCGACGCGCTGGAAGGTTTCATCCTGCCCAACCCAGAGTTGGACCGCGAACCCTTTCGCGTAGCCGGCGGCGGCGAGGAGCGAGCGGGCCGTGGCGGGATCGTAGCCGTACGGGCGTCGCGTCGTGTCGGCGCCGTCGAGCGAGGGCGGAATGACGCCGGCCGCGAGCGTGCCGCGTCCGCCGACCAAACGCTGCAGCATCGTCCGGACGTCGACCGCGTAATTGAGCGCTTGCCTAACGCGCGGATCCTTGAGCGGGCCGCGCGTCGTGTTGATGGCGACGTACCAGAGGCGGAGGGCCGGGGCCGAAACGAGGAAGGCGCTTTTTTCGTCTGTGTGTTCCCAGCGTCCGGTCTCGGCTTCCGGTACGTAGAGCAGGTCGACGTTGCCGGCCTGGAATTCGGCGACGGACGTGCTGGGCTCGGGTACGATGCGGATCTCGAGCGAATCCAAGTGCGGGGCGCCGCCCCAGTACGAGGGGTTGCGGGCGAGCAGCACGTAGTCGTCGTGCTTCCACGTCACGAAGCGCCACGGTCCGGTGCCGACCGGATGCTCGGCGAAATTCGCCGAGTCGGCGGCGGACACGATGGACGCCACGGGCATGGCGAGTAGCTTTGGAAAGATCGCGAGCGCGGTATCGAGTGCGATGCGGATCGTGCTGTCGTCGACGACGTCGAGACCGCCGATCGTGCTGGCCGTACCGGCGGCGAAGGCGCGTGCGCCGGTGATCGGATAGAGCGGCCAGCCGCGTCCGCCTTTGGTGCGTGGATCGAGGACGCGCTGAAAGCTGTACACGACATCGGACGCGTGAAATGCGTGGCCGTCGTGGAAGCTGACGTGGGGTCTCAGGTGGAACGTGTACGTGCGTCCATCAGAGGAGACGTCCCAGCGTTCGGCGAGTGCGGGTGCCAGGTGCGCGTCGACGGTGAACCGCGTGAGACCATCGAAGATGTACGAGACGGCGCGACCGGTTGGTACGTCGGTAGAAAGGGCGGGATCGAGCGACCGGGGGTCGTAGCGGTCGCGCGAGTCGATGAACGTTTTTCGTTGCGGAGTGGAGTCGGCGCCGCGGCAGGCGCTTACGACAAGAGGCGGAATGACGGCGAGAAAAACCGCGAGGGAGAAGCGAATCGTGCGCAGACAGCGCCTCGTTGACTTCGAGTGGGAAACGAGTGAACTTATTGGGCCTCAAGTAAAGCGTCAATCGTGAGTTACGTCCTGTGCGTCGACGATCACGAGGACATGCGCCTCATGGTGCGCGAGATCCTCGCTTCGGCGGGGCACGAAGTGCATCTCGCGCCCGATGGCGCTTCGGCGCTCGCGGCGATTCAAGCTCGCGAGCCGGAGCTGCTCGTCCTGGATCTCGTGATGCCGGGGATGTCGGGGATCGAGGTGTGTCGCGCTGTGAAGTTGAATCCGTTCACGGCGCGAATTCCGGTGCTCATGCTCACGGCGCGAGGCGACGTCGAGCACAAAGTGGAAGCGTTCGAGGCGGGCGCCGACGACTACTTGGCGAAGCCGTTCGATCCGCGCGAGCTCAGGGCGCGCATCGTGGCGTTGCTTCGGCTGGTGCGGCGTGAGGGTGATCGCAATCCGACGAGCGGTCTTCCGGGCGGTCAAGCGATCGAAGATGAAATTGCGCGGCGCGCGACGCTGCGCGAGCGATTCGCGATCTGCTACATCGATCTCGACAACTTCAAGCCGTTTGCGGACACGTTCGGCTTCACGATCGCGGACGTCGTGATCCGGGACATGGGTCACGCGATTCGGAACGCAGTGGATGTGGTGGGGAGTCGCGACGATTTCGTTGGGCACATCGGCGGCGACGATTTCATCGTCGTCACGACCGAGAAGCACGCGGAGCCGATCGCGCGCGAATGCGCGGTGCGCTTCGTCGAGGTGGCCGGGCGCGCGGTGGGCGAAGAGGCACTCCGCCGCGGGCATTTCATGGGGATCGATCGCGAAGGCCGGGCGCGCGAGTTTCCGATCGCGCGATTGTCGACGGCGATTCTCAACGTCGATCCGGATCGGTGGATCTCGGTGAGCCACATCGGGTCGTTGGCGGCAGAGATGAAGCGTCGCGCGAAGCAGCGCGGACCGGGCACGATTCTCGTGCAGGCGGTGTAGTGAAAGGAAACGAGACGCAGTGAGCGCGAGCATGCACGAGCGGCGAGTCGGCCGGCGCAGAGAGCCGGCCTTTTCCGCACATATCTCCGTGGTTGCCGGGACGCTTCACGCCTGATGCGGCGGCTCGTGCTGGCGCTCGCGCTCGTCGTGTTCGCGCGACCCCTGCTTGCGCAGGACCTTTCGTGTAACGGCAGCGGCGGCGCCGGTGACCTCCAGATTCGCAGCTTGTCGTTCTCCGGGAACGATCATTTCTCCGACAGCCAACTGAGCAACGCGATCGTGACGACGCCATCGAGCTGGTGGCGGCGTGTGCTGCACATTCCGATCGGCGCCGAGCATTGCGTGGACACGCTCGAGGTGGCGCGCGACGCGCTCCGGCTGCGGCTGCTGTACCGCCAACACGGGTACTACCACACGCAAGCGGCGCCCGCCGTCTCGCCTAACGGGAAGGGCGGCGTGGGCGTGCTGTTCCACATCGCCGAAGGACCGCCGGTGCTGATCGATTCGCTCGCCGTGTCGGGTCTGGATTCGGTGCCGGACCAGCTGCGCACGCGGCTCATGCGTCCGCTCGATCATCTGCGCGGCGGCATCTACGACCGCGACTCGCTGCGCGCGGTGATCGACACGACGGTCACGCGGCTGTTGAACAACGGCTACGCGCACGCCAGCGATCCGCTGCGCGACATCGAAGTGGATGAAGCCGCGAACCGCGCCAAGGTGCGGCTGACATTCCTGCCGGGGAAACTGGCGCACATCGGCCGCATCGACATCGTGGCCGACGCGAACAAACCGGGCGAGAAACCGGCGATCGACACCGAAACGGTGCACGACCTGTTGTCGATCAACACGGGCGATCTGTATCGACAGCGCGATCTCCTGCGGTCGCAACGCGACCTGTACGCGCTCGAGACGTACAACCACGTGGACGTCGAGCTGTTGCCCGACAGCTTGCAGCCTAACGACACGTCGCTCACGGTGCGGGTGTTCGTCGCCGAAGGCCTCATGAAATCGATGCGCGTGGGCGTGGGGTGGGCCTCGCTCGATTGCGCGCGGACGCAGGGGCGTCTCACGGATCGCAATTTTTTCGGCGGCGCGCAGTGGCTCGAGCTGAACGCGCGGCTGTCGCACATCGCGTTGTGTCCGGGGAGCGTGCGCCAGGACACGGCGTTCAGCAATCTGGTGAACTACTACGCCGGCGCGACGCTCCGGCTGCCGTCGTTGTTCGGCCCCAAGAACATTCCGTCGATCACGGTGTTCAGCGAACGCACGTCGGAGTTCCGGACGTACGTGCGCTCGACGCCGATCGGTGTGCTGGCCCAAGTGACGCGCGACCTGCAGCCGCGCGACTTGCGGGCGGGGTTGCCGCTCACGATCGGCTACCAGCTCGAGTACGGACGGACCAAGGCCGATCCGGCGGTGTTCTGCCAGATCTTCAACCGGTGCAGCCTGACGGACATCGATCGGCTGCAACAGAACAGCAGCTTGCAGGTGATCAGCGCAACGTTAGCACGCGATCGGACGAACAACGTGTTGGACCCATCGCGCGGATCGTTACTGCAGCTGGTGCTCCGGAGCGGCACGACGAGTCTCGACACCGCGGGGGCCACGCGCTTCACGCGCGCCGAGGGTGACGCGTCGTTCTATCGCAGCCTGGGGGGAAAGACGGTGCTGGCGGCGCGCCTGGAGCTGGCGGGCGTGTTCAGCGGGTTTTCGACGAATCCGGCGACGGACTTCGTGCCGCCGGAAGAGCGATTGTACGCCGGCGGTCCCAACTCGGTGCGCGGCTACAGCCAGAACTTGTTAGGCCCGCTGGTGTACATCGTGGACTCGACGAGCGTGCGGGACAGCGTAGTCGGGGGCCGGCACGTGTATCAAGCGGGCGATTCGGCGCGCATTCTCCAGTTTTCGCCCACGGGCGGCAATACGATGTTGGTCGGCAACCTCGAGCTGCGCACGCCGTCGCCGTTTCTGCGCGACCTGGTGCAGCTGGCGGGATTCGTGGATGCGGGGCTGGTGTGGAACCGGCCCACGGATCGCGTGACCTGGAGCGACGTGCGCCTAACGCCAGGCGTCGGCGTGCGCGTGAACTCGTTCGTCGGGCCGTTCCGCGTCGACGTGGCGTACAATCCCTATCCGTCGTCGGTGGGCTCGGTGTACTTCGTGGATCAGTCGAGCGACGCGCTCCGGTGCGTGAGCCCCAACAATCCATTCGATCGCGGCGTGGTGGTGCCGGGGGTGGATTGCCCGTCGACGTTTCGTCCGGTCAACACAGGGTCGTTCTTCAGCCGGCTGACCTTCAACTTCAGCATCGGTCAGGCGTTTTAACGTGACGCGCCGCCGGCTGGTCGCGATCGCGAGCGCGGGCTTGATCTGTCTCATCGGCCTGGCGGCGGTGAGCATCCTGCTCGCGTTGACCCAGACCGACCTCGGTCGCGCGTGGGTGCGCGACTACGTGCGCGAGCAACTGGCGACGGCGCTGCGCGGCAAGGGCACGATGTACATCGGCCGGTTAGGCGGCGGCCTGCTGAGCGGCTTCACGATCGATTCGCTCGCCATCAAGGACGCGGAGGATTCGCTGTTCGTGGCGTCCGGGCCGATCAAGCTGCACTACGATCTGCGGGACCTGGTTGACAAGCGCATCCGGTTGTCATCGGTCGATCTGCAGCATCCGGTGATCAATCTCCGGCGCCACGGCGACCGCACGTGGAATTTCCAACACATCTTCTCGAATCCGTCGAGCGGTCCGACGAAGGCACCCGGCATTCCGCGGCCGCGCGAGCTGCGCTTCGGCGACTACATCGTGATGTCAGCGGTCACGATTCACGACGGCACGCTGATTCTCACCGAGCCGTGGGACGCGCCCGACTCGCTGCGTGGTGCCCGCCGCGACAGCGCGATTCGCGTGGCCGAGCGCGACGCGTCGCACGAGATTCGCAAGACGAGCGAGGGCGTGAAGCAAACGCGGCGCTTCACGCACCTCGAGCTGTCGGCGCCGGCGGTGCGCATTGCCGATCCGGACAGCAGCGGACGATTGATCCAGGTGGCATCGTTGGACGTCGACATCGATGATCCACCGTTTCGCCTGCGGCACGCGAGCGGCCCGGTGTTGATTCGCGGCGACTCGGTGTGGATGACGATGCACCACTTCGACCTCCCGGGCTCGACGGGCGAAGCGGAGGGGAAGGTATGGTGGGGCGGCGACATTCCGACGCGGTACGACATCCACGTGACGGCCGACTCGGTGTCGCTGGCCGACGTGGCGTGGGTGTATCCCACGCTGCCGCGCACGGGCGGCGGCCGCCTGCGCCTAACGATCAAGAACGACAGTACGAATCTCCACGTGCTCGATTACGCGTTGAGCGGCATGGATGTGCGGACCACGAAGTCGCATCTGACGGGCGCGATGACGTTCGCCGTGGGCGGTCCGGTGCTGGCGGTGCGGAACCTCGCGGTGGCGGTGTCGCCGTTGGACTTCGATCTCCTGCGCACGTTCAACGGCGGTCCGTTCCCCGTGGATTGGAGCGGGCAGTTCACGGGCACGGTGCAGGCGCGCGGCGGCCCCCTCACCCGCTTTGCCGTGGACAACGCGCACCTGGAATTTCACGATGCGCACGTGCCGGGCGCGACCACGGTGCTGGATGCGAAGGGCGGCGGCCTCGACATCCTCAAGCCATCGGCGGCCACGTTCCTGGGACTCCACCTGAACGTGGAGACGCTCGACCTGCGCACCATTCACTATCTCTTCCCGTCGTTCGCCCGGTTAGGCGGAACGATCAGCGGAACAGCCACGCTGGATTCGGTGTGGACGGATCTCCGGTTCAGCAACGCGGATCTCACGCAGCACGACGGTCCGGGGCCGCCGACTCACGTCACCGGGTCTGGACGCGTGACGTACGGGACGCAGGTGGCGTTCGACGTGGACCTGATGGCGTCGCCGCTGTCGTTCACGACGCTCGCGCGATCGTATCCGGGGCTCAGGTTTCACGATACGTACACCGGTCCGCTCTCGGCGCGCGGCACGACGGCGAACCTCGAGCTGCACACGCAGCTGTCGGGGCCCGCGGGCGAGTTCGGCGCCGACGGCGTGTTCAGCCTCGACCCACCAACGTACGGCGCCAAGGGGACGTTCACCGCGCACAATCTCGACGTGCCGCTGCTGCTGGCGGATTCGACGATGCCGCCGGCGACGATCACCGGCTCGGTGACGGCCGACCTCCACGGCGACTCGGTGCCTAACTTAGTCGGCTCGGCGTCGGTCATGCTGGATTCGTCGCGCATCGACTCGATCGATGTCCGGCGATCGACGGCCAGGTTGGCGTTCGGCGATGGGCGGATGCGCGTGGATTCGATGGCCATCGAGACGGACCTGCTGCGCGGCACGGCGACGGGCGCGATCGGCCTTCGCCCCGAGGTGCAGGACTCGCTGCGCTATGTGGTCGACGTCGACTCGTTAGGCACCTTGGCCCCGCTGCTCGGCCTCTCGGTCGAGGCGGCGGCGGGCGACGGGCAGCCGGACACCGCGGCCGACCCGGCCGCGGCGCCCGACGCGTTGAGCGGCACGTTGCACGGCGAGGGCGTTCTCACCGGGTCCATCGACACGCTCGCGACGCACGGCACGGTGACCGGACAGAACATCGCGTACGGCGACAACAGCATCCATCGGGTGAGCGGCTCGTACGCGTTTCACGGATTGCCGCACCTGCCCGCGGGCACGATGGCCGGCGCGATGGACAGCGTGGTGATCGCGAACATCCGGTTGGACAGCATCTTCGGATCGGTGGTGCTGGCCGATCGTTCCTCGGGACGGATCGGCCTCGTCGTGGTGGCGGACTCGGAGCGCGGCGCCTACCGGGCTGGCGCCCGGGTGGCGTTCGAGCGGGACTCGACGGCGCTCCGCCTAACGGTGGACAGCGCCGGCGCGACGCTCAAGGATCACGCGTGGCACCTCGCGACGCCGACGCACCTGTCGGCGGACAGCGCCGGCGTCGGGATCGATTCGGCCGTCATGCGCAGCACGAGCGGCGGTGTGCTGCACGTGCGCGGGACCATTCCCGAGCACGACGCGATCGATGCCGACGTGACGGGCGACAGTATCGCGTTGGCCGATGTCGGGACGCTCTTGCAGACGACGCGCCCGCTCGGCGGCACCACGACGTTCGACTGGCACATGAGCGGCGTGCGGCGGAATCCCGTGATGCACGGGACCGGCCGGTTCACCGACGCGCGCATGGGCGATGTGCACGTGCCGTTCGCCACGCTGTCGGGCGACTACACGACGCATCGGTTAGGCGCAACGCTCCAATTGTACCGCCAGGACACGGTGGTGCTCACCGCCAAAGCGACCATCCCGGTGGATCTGTCGCTCGAGCGCGTCAACACGCGCCTGCTGCACGATTCGTTGAGCGGACAGATCCGCGCCGACAGCGTCGATCTGTCGCTGCTCAACGCGATCTCGCCGGACTTCGCGAACGGCGCGGGCACCGCGTCCACGCTGCTCGACATCGGCGGGACGATCGCGCACCCGACCGTGGTCGGCGACGTGCGGGTCAACTCGGGATCGGTGGGTCTGCCGCGCATCGGCGTCCAGCTGACCGCCATGCGCGCGAGAGTGGCGTTCACGCCGGACAGCATCCGCGTCGACACGTTCACGGCGGCGAGCCCGGGGTTGGGCGGCAGCCGGCTCAGTCTCACCGGCGGCGTCGCCGTGCCTAACTGGCGCGACGTGCAAAGCCTCGGCTTCGGCCTGTCGCTCTCGGCCCGCAACTTCCAGGCGCTCGACAAACGCGGCGTGGCGCAGATGCAGGTGAGCGGCGCGATGCAGCTCACGGGCACGTTCCAACAGCCGGTGTTGCAGGGCGACATGACCGTCGAGAAGGGGAACCTCTACATCTCGGACGTCTATCGAAAGCAGGTCGTGAACCTGAACGACCCCGAGGCGTACACGATCGTCGACACGAATCTCGTGCAGAACCGGAGCTTGCTCGAGGCGAATCCGCTGCTCGATAGTCTGGTGACGCACCTGAGCATTCCGAGCTTCGCCGTGCGCGTGGGCGACGATGTGTGGCTGCGATCGGAGGAAGCGAACATCAAGCTCGCGGGCAGCATGACGCTCGCGAAGGCGGGCACGCAGCGCGTCGAGAGCGGCATTCTGCGCGTGAGCCGCGGCACCTACCGGTTGGACCTGGGCGTCGTGCAGCGCACGTTCCAGGTGGACAGCGGGTCGGTCACGTTCTACGGCGACCCGCACATCCCGCCCGAGCTGAGCATCTGGGCGACGTATACCGTGCGTCAGCCTAACCGGCAGATCGCCGACGACGTGAAGCTCATCGCGCACATCAGCGGCACGCCCACGAATCCGCAGCTCAACTTAACCAGCAACGCGCGATTCACGCTGTCGAACACGGAAATCCTGAGCTATCTCGTGTTCGGCCAACCGTCCTTCTCGACGAATCCGGACTTGTCGACCAACCCGGTGCTGCAGCAGGTCGCGGCCGCGCTGCTGCCGAGTGTGGGCGCGGTGCTCGAGCGTGCGCTGGCGGACCAAGTCGGATTCATCGACTACGTGCAGGTGCAGACCGGCGCCACGAACGATCCGACCACGGGTCAATCGAGCTTCTTGTCGGGCACGCGCATCGGCGTGGGCAAGCAGTTGGGCAACAAGACATTCGTCACCGTGAACGCCGGTCTGTGCGGATTGTCCGGGCAGCAATCGGGGATCTCGTTCGGGCAATCGTTGGGCCTGACGGTGGAACAGCGATTGTCCGATGGTTTCCTGTTGCAAGGCAGCATCGAGCCATCGTCGGCGGCGCTGCTCTGTCACCCGGGGCTCACCTCGATCGGTAGTCGTCCGCCGCAGTACGGCTTCGATCTCTTCCGCGAGTGGAGTTTCTGAGCGGCGGTCCACTCCTCCTCATCGTGAATCCGGCGGCGCGTCGTGCGGCACGTCTGGTGGCCGACGCGCGACGGGTCTTCAGCGCCGCAGGCGTGGCAGTCGAGGAAGCGTGGACCGAGCGTCCCGGTCATGCCGCAGAGGTCGCCAGCGCACGCGCACGCGACGTGGCCACCGTGGTTGTGTTGGGCGGAGACGGAACGCTCAAGGAGGTGGCCGGCGCACTGGCGCATTCCGGTCGCCCGGTGGGCATTCTGCCCGGAGGAACCGGCAACCTGGTTGCCCGTGCGTTAGGGATTCCGATGGAGGCGACGCGCGCGGCGCGTGTTGTACTCGACGGTGTACCACGCGCCACGGATCTGGGGCGATTGCGGATCGGAGGGCAGCCGCACTGGTTCGCGTTTTCGACGAGCGTGGGCGTCGACGTGCGCATGCTCTCGCGCACACGGCCCAAGACCAAGCGGAGATTCGGGCCGCTGGCCTATGCGGCGACGGCGTTGGGCGAGATTCTCGATTTCCAGACGTTCCGGGCGCGCATTTCGGTGGATGGAGAGCGATTCGAGCGTGACGCGGCGGAGGTGATGATCGCCAATATCGGGAGTGTGTTGAACGACATGCTCGTACTCGGTCCGCAGATTCGCGCGGACGACGGACGCCTCGACATGTGTCTTTATGCGCCAGCGAACGCCGGTCAGGCGATCGGGGTGCTCTGGCGGATGGCGCGCCAGCGATTCGATGCACCGGAGCGGCTGGTGTTTCGGGCCGGACGGGTGTTCAGCGTGGACTGCGAGCCGCCGCAGCAGGTACAGGCAGACGGCGAGCTCGTGGGCACCACGCCGTTCGACGTCGAGATCGATGAGGGTGCCGCGATGTTTCTGGTTCCCAAGTGGGCGTAATTGACCGCGCCACAACCCCGCCTCACATTCGACGGTGTCGTGGAGTCCCACGTCGCTCTCAGCTGACGGCCGTCGTATGACCAACGTTGCTGAAGGATTCGAGCCGGCGCGACTATCCGGCACCGACGAGTCATCATTGCTCGCCGGTCTGCCGCCCGAGAAGGCCGAGGCGGTGCGGGAGCTGTTGCGAGAGCGGAGCTACCTGAGCGAGCAGTATCGCCGCGTGATCGAGACGGCGAGCGACGCGATCCTCATCACCGATCCGAACCGGCGCATCGCGTTCGCGAACTCGGCGGCACACCAACTCTTCGGACATCCGCGGGACACATTGATCGGCATGCGAGTCGCGGAGACCCTGCCGCCGGAGATGCGCGATTCCGTTTCGGCATACGAAACCGCTGCGTTAGGCGGAACGCCGCAGCGCTACGAAACGGTGGTGCTGCGCGGGACGGGCGAGCGGCGCACGGTGTCGGTGACCACGTCTCCGCTGCGCGAAGGCAATCAGGTGACGGGCGTCGTCGCGTCGCTGCGCGATGTGACGGACGAGCGACGCGCGCGCGACGCGGTGGCGCGGTCCGAGGCGCGCTATCGCAATCTCGTCGAGACGGCGACCGATGCCATCTATACCATGGACCCCGACGGTTCGTTCACGTCGGTGAACCGCGCGACCTGCGAGATCGTGGGCTACTCGCGCGAAGACCTGCTCGGCCGGCGCGCCCGGTGGCTGCTGGATCCCGACGAGTATGCCGACGTCGAGCATCATTTCCGGCATGCGTTAGACGGCCGCGCTCGACGCTACGAGTGTCATCTGTATCGCAAAGATGGCGAGCGGCGCCTGCTGTCGGTGACCAACACACCGATCTTCCAGGGCATCACGGTGGCCGGCGTGCTCGGCATCGCGCGCGACATCACCGCGGATCGCGAGCGTGAGGAAGCGCTGCTCCGGTCGGAGGCGAGGTACGAGCATCTCGTCGAGACGGCGCCGGATGCGATCTTCACGCTGGACGGGGACGGCCGATTCACGTCGGTGAACCGCAGCTTCGAGCGCACGATCGGACGGCTCCGCGTCGAGTTGTTAGGCGTACGATTCAACACGATTCTCGAGGGCCGCCAGGCCGAATGGGGCGAGGCGTTGTTCGAGGCGACGCTGGCCGGGCGGCGTCAACGGTCGGAGCTGCGCTACCGCGACGTGGACGGCACCATACGCACGGGCTCCATCATCACGGCGCCGGTGGTCGAAGATGGGCGCATTGCCGGCGTGCTCGGCTTGGTGCGCGACGTCACCGAGGAGAAGTTGTTGTCGGCGCAACTGCTGCAGCGCGAGAAACTCGCCGCCGTTGGGCAGCTGGTGAGCGGCGTGGCGCACGAGCTGAACAACCCGTTGGCCGGCATCATGGCGTTCGCGCAGCTCCTGGAAAATTCGTCGGACGCGACCGCGGAGCAGCGCGACGCGGTGGAGACGATTCACAAGGAAGCCAAGCGCGCCGCGAAGATCGTGTCCAACCTGCTGTTGTTCGCCCGCCAGCGCGATCCCGAGCGCACGAGCACCGACCTCAACCGCGTGATGTTGGACACGCTCGAGTTGCGGCGCTACGTATTGCGGACCCAGCAAGTCGATGTGGTCACAGACCTCGATCCGGAATTGCCCCTCGTGTGGGCGGACTCGTTCCAACTGCAGCAAGTGGTTCTCAACTTCCTGACCAACGCCGAGCACGCCTTACGCGGCGTCGAGAGCGAGCGGCGCATCACGCTGGCGACGCGCCGCGCGGACAACCGCGTGATCGCGAGTGTGTCCGATACGGGGCCGGGCATTCCGCCGGAGACGCTGGATCATATCTTCAATCCGTTTTTCACGACGAAGCCGGTGGGCGAAGGCACCGGGTTAGGCCTCTCGATCTCGGATGGCATCGTGCGGCAGCATGGCGGCCAGATCACGGTGCACAGCACGCCCGGTCACGGCGCCACGTTTTCGATCGAGCTGCCGACTACCACGCCGTCGACCCAAGATGGGTCGGTGCTCGCCGAGGAGGAGCTGGCGAGCGCGGCGCCGCGACTGTTGCTCATCGTGGACGATGAGCCCTCGATCCGGGCGGCACTGTCCCGATACCTGGAGCGCGAGGGGCATACGGTCGATGCGGTGGCGACGGGCACCGAGGCGTTTCAGCTGCTGCGGGAACGGCGATACGATGGCATTCTCCTCGACCTGCGCATGCCGGATCAATCGGGCGCCGCGGTGTACGCGGAGTTGATGGCGAACGATCCGGAGCACGCCGAGCGCGTGGTGTTCGCGACGGGCGACGTGGAAAGCGATGCGGCGCGGGAATTCTTGCGCGCGGCCAGGCGTCCCTATGTGAGCAAGCCGTTCGTGCTGCCCACGGTGGCGCACCTGTTGTGCAACGTGGCGAGACGCTGATGGCGACGATTCTCATCATCGACGACGATCCCGGCGTGTCGGCTGTGTTAGGCGCATTCTTCGAGCGGCGATCGCATCACGTCGTGCGCGCCGGCGGGTGCGAGGAAGGCGTGGACACGTTCATGCGCGTGCGGCCGGATCTGGTGCTGCTCGACCTGCGCCTTCCCGACGGAACGGGATTCGACGTGCTGACGCGGTTGGCGGGCGAAGATGCGGTGATCATCATGATCACCGGACACGCCGACGTTCCGTTAGCCGTGCAGGCGATGCAAGCGGGCGCCGAGCACTTCCTGCAGAAGCCGGTGGACCCGGCGCACCTCGAGGCGGCGGTGGATCGCGGGTTGGAAAAAGCGCGGCTGCGGCAGCTGGCGCAACTGGCGCGCGAGCGGCGCGGCGGCGGCCGCGTGGGCGCTCTGTTAGGCACGTCGCCGGCCATGCGCGAGCTGGCGCACCAGGTGGAGCTGCTGGCGGCGACCGACCGGACCACCGTGCTGCTGGTCGGCGAAACGGGGACCGGCAAAGGCCGTCTCGCCGAATTGATTCACGCGACGAGTCCGCGCGCCGATGCGCCGTTTCTCGACATCAGCTGCGTCGGCATGCCATCGGAGGCGCTGGAAGAGGAGCTCTTCGGCAGCGAGGGCGACGACCGGCCGCGCCGCCGACGCGCGGCCTTGGTCGAGATCGCCGAGCACGGCACGTTGTTCCTCGACGAAATCGTGGGGCTCGATCCGGTGCTGCAACCACGGCTGCTCAAACTGCTCGAGGCGCGGACCTACCGGCGTGCGGGCGGCGTGCGCGAAACGAACGCCGACGTGCGCGTGATTGCGTCGACGTGCCGCGATTTGGTGGAGGAAGTGAACGCGGGCCGCCTGCGCGAGGAATTGTACTATCGGCTGAGCGTGATGCCGGTGAATCTGCCGCCGCTGCGTGCGCGGGCGCGCGAGGATCTGGTCGATCTCATCGAGCGTTTGATGCACGAGCTGCAAATCCAGGTGCGATCGGCGCCATCGGAGATCGCGGATGGCGCGTGGGAAGTGCTGCTCCGATATCCGTGGCCGGGCAACTTGCGCGAATTGCGCAACGTGCTCGAGCGCGCGCTGATCGTCGCGCGCGGGGCTCGTCGTGTGGGCGCAGAGCATTTGCCATCGGAGGTGCGTCGGGCGAGCGGCGCCGGGCTCTCACGACACGTCCCGCGCTCGTTGGACGAGGTGCAGCGCGCGCACATCGAGCGCACCCTGCGCGCGCACAACGGCAATCGGACGCGGGCGGCGCGGGAGCTCGGCATCTCGCGCGCGACGCTGATCAACAAGATCAAGCAGTACAACCTGGTCGAAATGGTGTTGGCCACCGAGACCCGCGCGGCGAGCAACGGCGCATAGTCCGGTGGCGAAGGGCCCGCGTTGCGCGTCATTCACGACGGCGTGTTTTCCTTTACCTTCGATGTCATGCCCGATACTCCGCAGACACCTGCCCCCCACGAACACGACGGCATGATGTGCCGGGCGTGCGGCCGCGAGGAGCGCGCGTCGGAAGGGTATCCGTGCGTGGACTGCGGGACGTTCATCTGCCTCATGTGCAGTTTTCGCGGCGTGACGCGGTGCCGGGAATGCGAGGCCAAGCACGCGGCACAGGCAGGCGGAGGCGCGGCGTGAGCGACGTGACGGTGGTGCGGCGCCGCGTTGTGTTAGGCGAGCGCGCCTTCTCGGTGCTGGGCGACACGGCGTTCGACCGGCGTACGGGCGAATGGAGCGCGCGATTGCTGTTCGTGCCGCTCGACCGGTCGCTGCCGCGCACCGTGGCATCCAAGCCCATCAAGCGGAGCACACGGCGGGACGACGTGGCGCGCAGCTTGGCCGACGTGAGCGACGCCGACGTGGCGCGCGCGTCGCGCGCGATCGACCCGGCCGCATCGCGCCGCCGCCGTACACGGTGATCGTGCCGTGGTGAGCGGGCGGTTGTCGGTGCGGGTGTCGGTTGCGGCGGTGAATGCCGAGGCGCGGGCGGGGAGCGAGCAAGTGTCGCAAGCGCTCTTCGGGCATCCGGTCGACCTGCTGGATGCCGGCGCGCGCGATCCGTGGTTGCGCGTGCGGCTGCGCGACGGCTACGAGGGCTGGATGCACCGCGGCTACCTGTCGGATTCCGACAGGAGAACGCCTAACGACACGACGCCGGCGCGGCTCTCGTTGGGCTGCGTGGCGCGCGATGCCGCGGGTGTCCGGCGGGCGCTTCCGTTGGGCGCATGGCTCGACGACACGCTCGGCGTCGAGTCCGGCGACACCGTGGAATACCGCGCGCTGGCCGCGCGCTTCCCGGCGCGCGCCGCGGCGGCGGCGCAGACGGCGGGCGCGCGTTTCGGGGGCCCGCCCTACGAGTGGGGCGGCCTCACGCCGTGGGGCGCCGATTGCTCGGGCCTCGTCCAGTCGGCGTTCGGGCTGCACGGCATCGCGCTCCCGCGCGATGCGCGCGATCAAGCCGGCCACGGCGAGCCGGTGGCGGCGGGCGATGCGTTAGGCGGGCTCGCGGCCGGCGACCTGGCGTTCTTCTCGGACCGGGGCGATGGGCCCATCACGCACGTGGCCATCGCGCTGGGCGGATCGCGCCTGGTGCACCTTGGCTTGGGGCGCGGGGGCTACGCGGTGGAAAATCTCGCGGCGCCCGATGCGTACGCGCGCGCGCTGCTGTCGCGCTTCCGTTGGGCACGCCGCGTCGGCTGACGCCGGCGTCAGCTCACCAGCGTGCCGGACGGTACGACCGCGCCGCGCACGTGCAGCCGCACTTCGCCGTGCACGGCGCCATCGATCGCCACGCGCATGGCGTAGGTGCCGGCGCCATCGAGCGGCAGGTCGACGGCCGCGATCAACGGAAAATCGATCTCGGTGACCTCGGGCGGCGGCGCGACGACGTTGAGCTCTCCGTTCGAGGACCACAGCTCGGTACCCGTGGGGCTCACCCACTGCAGCGCGATCACGTGCGCGCCGGCATCGGCGGCCGTCCCCTTGAGTCGCACCACGAGGTGCGCGCGCGGGTGGACCGTGGGGAACGCGGCCACCTGCACCGCGTCGAACACGCCGAGGATGTTGAGCTTTCCCTCGACGGACAGGTTGGCGGCGTCGGAGAACAATGCGAAGGAGAGGTGCATGGCGGGGAACTTAGGTGCGGCGGCAAAGGGGAGGAAGCGCTGTCGCGTATCGGACGCGGCGCCTAGGTTTCCGGCATGACCACCGTGCTCGATACGGCGATGGCGCCCGATCGCGCGGACCCTCCCGTGCGGTCGGGCGTTTCGCGCACCGACCTGTGGCTGTTGCTGACGACCACGATCTGGGGCGCGAACTACGCCGTGGTCAAGTACGGCACCAACCACATGGACGCGCTCGCATTCAACGGCGCGCGGATTTTGATGGCGACGCTCGCGTTCGGCGTGCTGGCGGCGGTGCAGCGGCGGCGGCCCGGCGCGCGCCGCGTGTCGCGCCGCGACGCGCTCACGTTGCTGGCGTTAGGCGTATTGGGCAACTGCGTGTATCAGACGCTGTTCGCGGAGGGCGTGGCGCACACGCGCGCCGGCAGCGCGGCGCTGTTGCTCGCCGCGTCGCCGGCGTTGATCGCGGTGATCGGGCGTTGGTTAGGCATCGAGCGCATCGGCGTGCGCGGCTACGCGGG
>JANWIK010000003.1 GCA_025449955.1 Gemmatimonadaceae bacterium | reverse complement strand
TTGCAGATGACACAAAGAAGGCGGCGAGTGTTCGTCCGGGCCATCCTGTCCAGCTTGGCCTGTCTGCTGTCGCTGTACTCGCTCGGCGGGATGGCAATGAGCGCAGACTTCTATACCAGCAGCAGGGGGCGGCAATTTGAAGTTGGCGTCGTGGTCTGGGGCGTCGTGATGGTGCTCAGCCTGATGACGGGGATCGCGCTCGCTGTCTCTACTCGGAGGGCTGTTCGAAAGGAACCCGGCGCTTGAGTGCCTAACCTTCAGTAGCTTAGATGCGAGCTCGGAACCATTTTGCGAGCGCCGCTTCGGTCATGCCACCCGCTGCAACACCCTCCAGTGCCACCACGACTTCCGCTTCGGTTGCATCGAGGTCTGCGCCGTTGAGTCCAAGGAACACGTACGCGGCCATGAAGGCCGTGCGCTTGTTCCCATCGACGAAGCCGTGGTTCTTCACAAGCCCAAACGCATATGCGGCGGCAAGAGTCGCCCGGTCCCTATGCCGCGCGTACGCGTACTTGTGGCGAGGGCGGGCGAGTGCGGACTCGATCAAGGCTTCGTCTCGGACACCGGGCGTGCCGCCGTGCTCTCGGAGCTGCGCCTCGTGGATCGCGTCGACCATCTGACGGGTCAACCACCGCGGCTCCCGCCGGCGCATCGGCATGGCTAACGGGCCAATTCGCGCAATGCGTTCCTGAACCTCTTGGCACCGCGGGCGTACGCGGCCATCGCATCGGCGAAGTCCGGGTCATACGGCGTGATGAGCAGTCCCTCGCTCGTCTCGACGACGTACACATCGTCGCCGGCATCGAGGTGGAATCGGTCGAGCATCGTCTTCGGGAGCACCGTCGCCACCGAACCGCCGATCTTCTTCAGTGTTTGGCGTCGCACCATTGGTAGCCTCCAGGGCACCACGCTAATATAGCTACTAAAGTTATACTGGCAAGTACTGGGCGCGAGCGGCAGTCAGTTCGCCGCGACGGAGCCACTCAGTGGGTCGAGCGCTTCCCGAACGCTTCGAAGGCCGACGCCATGAGCGGTCGGAAGTCAGTTGACAACGCAGTGCGGCTTTCGTATATAGCCACATGGCTATGCAAACGAGTGCGCGCCCGCGACGGCGGCCGGCGCCGGATCGGCTCTCCGCGGTCTTCGGCGCGCTTGCGGATCCGACGCGACGCGCCATGCTCGACCGCCTCCGCACGCGCGAGCTCACCGTGCGCGAGCTCGCCAAGCCGTTCTCGATGAGCCAGCCGACGATCTCCAAGCACCTCAAAGTGCTGGAGCGCGCGGGGCTCGTCGTGCGCGGACGCGACGCGCAGTCCCGGCCGCGCGCGCTGCGCGCCGCGCCGCTCAAGGACGCAACTCACTATCTCGAGCTTTTTCGCGCGCAATGGGACGATCGTCTCGACCGGCTCGAGGCGTACGTCGCGCGGCTGCAGCAGAAGTCCTAACCTTCTCTTTCTTCCGGGGGCCTAACCAATGAATGCTCTCTCGTTCGCTGCTATCTCGACCGCCCTTGCCGCCTCGCAGCTCAACGCGCAGAAGGCACCCGACCTCACACCCTATCTGATGGCCGACCGCGCCGCGGAAGTCGCGTTGGCACGAACCGCGGCGCCATCGGACATCTCCGGGAAAGCGACCATCCTCGTCCTAACGCCGAAGGGGTACACCGAAGCGGCCCTCGGCACGAACGGCTTCACGTGCATCGTGTTGCGGTCCTTTACGGCGACGCCCGGCGACGCGAACTTCTGGAATCCGCGCGTGAAGGGACCGGCGTGCTTCAACCCGCCGGCATCGCACACCGTTCTCCCGGCGATGCTCGCACAGGTCGACTGGATGCTGACCGGCGCGACGGCCGCGGAGCTCAACGCGCGAATGAAGAAGTCGTACGCAGAGAAGCGGTTCGCGATGCCGGCCGACGGCGCGATGGCGTACATGCTCTCGCCGCAGCAGTATCTCTCCGATGACAATCCGCATCACTGGATGCCGCACCTGATGTTCTACTACGACCGCGCGCTCGCGGGCTCCACGTTCGGTGCGGGCGGCGGCCATGCGCCGATCATCGATGCATCGGCGGGCGATCCTAACGCACCGGTCCAAGTGCTCTACATCCCGACGCGCACGTGGTCGGACGGCACATCCGCGGTGCACGCCACGGCGGGGACATGACCATGATCGCCGACGAAGTGGCGCGTCCCTCGAGCCGCGAGGTGGTCTTCTCGCGGCTCCTCGCCGCACCGGTCGCGCTCGTATGGGAGATGTGGGCCGACGTGCGGCATCTGCACGAGTGGTTCGGTCCAACGGGCTTCACGATTACGACGCAGGAGTTCGAGTTCGCGCCCGGAGGGCTCTGGCGGTTCACCATGCATGCACCCGACGGCCACGACAATCCAAGCCTGATGGTCTTCCGGTCGATCGAGCCCAAGGCACGGATCGTGTACACGAACAGCTGGCACGAACCGGACGCGCTGCTCGAGTTCACCGGTGAGGTGACGCTCGCCGCCGAAGGGCAGCGCACGCGGCTGATCCTGCGCCTGACGTTCGACAGCGATGCGGCGATGCAGATGGCGGTGGAGCATTACGGCGTGGAGAACGGCGGCCGGGAGACGTTCGAGCGGCTCGCGCGGTACGCGGAGGGTTAGGCACGGAGCTCGTGTGGTTCGTGTCTCCGGCCGCGTCGGCGCGCGCCGGTGACTTGCACCCCACGAGCCATGCCCGATCTGCACCGCATCATCACGAGAGATGGCGCTGAGCTCCACGCGCGCTGGTGGGGCTCAGGGCCACCGGTCGTTTTCATCCACGGTTGGGCCGCGCAGTCCGACATCTGGCAGTATCAAACGGCGTCGCTCAGCGACGTCGCGCGGTGCATCGTGTACGACAAGCGGGGCCACGGTCGCAGCAGCGATCCGGGATGCGGCTTCGACTACGACTCGTTGGCCGACGACCTGGCGCGCGTCCTCGAGGCGCTGGACGTTCGCGACGCCGTGCTCGTGGGCCACTCGATGGGGCCGGCCGAGATCGTGCGGTACTTGCAACGGCACGGGAGTGGACGCGTGTCGTCGGTCGTGCTGATTTCGTCGGCGCTGCCGTTCATCCTCAAGACAAACGACAATCCCGGCGGCATCGACGCCACGATCTTCGCCGATCGGCGTGCGGCGTGGACGCGCGACATGCCTAACTTCCTGGCGCAGAACGCGCGATCGATCCTGCTGCCGGCGACGTCAAACGAGACGGTGGCCTGGATCGCACGGATGGGCGAGGCCGCGTCGCTGCCGGCGCTCATGGCGATGAATCACACGATCACGGAAACAGATCTGCGGCCCGACACCGCCGCGGTTTCGGTGCCGACGCTCGTGATCCATGGCGACGCGGACAAGTCCGCGCCGCTCGACCTAACGGGAAAGCGCGTGGCGGCCATGATTGCGGGCAGCGAGCTCTGCGTCTACGACGGGGCGCCGCACGCGCTCATCGTGACGCACGCGAGCCGATTGAACGACGATCTGCGCGACTGGATCGGGCGGCACATGGGGCCCAGGACCCCGAATCCCATCGAGTGTGTTCGCGGTCGCTCGAGGTGACATCCAGCTAACGGGCGGCAAACGCTTCTCCGTCAACTTCGTCGCGTTCCACGCCGCTGGAAGGCACCCGGATGCGCGCCATCGTGCGCAGCGGTGCGAACGTCAACGCGCAAGGCGCCGACGGGCTCACGCTGCTCGACTGGGCCATCCGCCGCGACAACACGACGGCCTTCGACTTCCTGCTCGGCGCCGGCGCCAGCCCGACGATCTTCGACAAGTACGGCGACAACGTTATCCGGTGAGCGGCGAGAGATGACGATACGACCTTTCTCGTCATGCTGCTTCGACATCACGTCGATCCCAACACGGCCACGACTAACGACGGGGGGCCGCCGCTCATCGACGCGCTCGTGGCGGATTGCGACAAGCAAGTCCGCATGCTGGTGGCGGCCAAGGGCATCGATCTCGATCGACCCGACAGCATCGCGGGAGACAACGCGCTCATCGCGGCCGCCATGATCAACGACTTTCGGCGCGTGCTCTACCTGTTGAAAGCGGGTGCCAAACCGCTGTATCGCAACAAGCGGGGCGACACCTTTCAGATCTATTTAGGCATGACGCCCGCGAACGTCATCTCGAAGGCCGGCAAGGACGAACTCGCCGCCATACGTGCGTGGTTGACGGAGCATCACGTGCCGGTGGAGAAGGGGAGCTCGTAGAAGACTACAACGCGCGTACGATCAGAACTAACCCTGTTCCAGCCACGATGGCCCCGATGATCTGCGCGGCGCGCTCAGCGCCCGGTACGAGGCGCTCGAGCGTGATCGTCACCGTCACGACGAACATGACGCGCAGGTTCATCAACCCGGTGGCGAACAGGATCGCCGTCATCCCGGCGCTGCAGGCGACGCACTCGATGCCTAACCGCAAGCCGTGCCGCCAGGCCGAGCCGGCGTCTCGCGGCAACGAGCGGCCGGGGCGCGGCGGCTCGTGCCAACAGGCGAGATGGCGTGCCTTCCATGCGCTGCACTGGAACGCACCGGCGGCCACGACCGCCACGCCCGCCGCCGTTGGCACGGCGCGCGCTACCGCCGGCAGCTGCGTCGCCAGCGATGCGAACCATGTGCCTAACGGAAAGGCAGCCATCCCGACAGCGGTCCACACGAAGAAGTAGCCGGCGCCCGCCAGCGCAGTGAGCACGCCGAGCCGCGGTTCGTCCGGTGTGCCGATGGACCGGCGATAGCGCCACAAGGCCGGTACGAGCGATGGCAGCATCATCGCGACCATCATCACGGTCCACATGCCGAGGAACGAAGCCGCGGCGCCGGGCCACGTCTGCCCGGGCATCCGCTGCCACGCCATCGACATCGTCCAGCCGCCGGGCATGCGCCTGGTGCCTAACGAAGCCATCGACGCGCACCGGAGGATGGTCGCCGCCGCGCTCGCGGCGAAGACCAGCGCCGAGGCGCCGACGAAGAGGCGCTCGGAGGCTCGCTCGGACACCATGCGTCGCGAGCACGCGCGTCCTCCGGTGGCGTCGATGCCGGTATCCACACGGACCTCAGCGCTGCGCGTACTCGTCGTGACGCCGCCACCACACGCCCTGCTCGTTGCGGCCTAACGGAGCGCGGTCGAGCCACTGATACATGCCCCAGAGGCCGTCGAGCCCGCGCGCGTAGGTGGAATAGGCGTGGTACACGACGCCGTCTTCGAGCACGAACGCGCTCATGCCGGGACGCTCGCGCGTGTAGGTGGCCACGTCGGTACCGGACATGGCGGCCATGTGCCCAACGATTCCTTCGCCTTGCTTCGTCAGCGCGTTCCCGATCGCCTTGAACGTCGGCTTCTCGCGCCGGTAGTTGTACTCGGCGCCCTCGCGCTGCTGCTGCTCGGTTTGAGAGACCTCGAAGTCGAAGTTGAAGTCCTGGTCGTGCGACGACGCCCACGGGAAGGTCCAACCCATGCGCCGCTCGAATGCCTCGAGCTTGGCGAGGGGTGCTCGTGAAACAGCCCAGAGCGCGACGTCGTGATTCTCGAGATGCGACACGATGCCGTTGAATCCGTCCGCGATCGACGAGCAGGACGCGCAGCCGGCGGCGTAGTCGGGCCCGAACATGAAATGGTAGATGAGGAGCTGCGAGCGGCCGCCGAACAGATCGGCCAGCGACGCGTTGCCGCGAGCCGTGTCGAATCGATAGTCCTTGTCGATCCGGACCCACGGCAACCTCTGACGTTGCTGCGCCACCTGGTCGCTGCGCCGGGTCAGATCCTTTTCGGCGTCGAGGAGCTCGAGGCGCGCGGCCAGCCACTCTTCGTGTGTTCCCGTCGTGTGCGTGGTCATTGGTCTTCTCCCTTGGTGTCGGTGTCGAGGTCGCACGATTGTCGATGCGACGTTCGTCGTTCCTGGGAGGTAGATTAGGACCGGTCAGCGAACGGGTGTGAGTGACAATCGTGGCGGGATTTCGATGGACTCGTTGATCACCGCCGCGGCGCGCGCCCTCGCCGCCGGCGATCCACTCGGCGCCCTCAACCGGGTTGCCTTACGCGACGACGCGCCGGCGCTCGCGCTGCGCGGCATCGCGATGGCGCAGCTCGGCGATCTCGTCAAGGCGAAGGCGCTGGTGCGGCGCGCGGCGCGCGCCTTCGGTGCGCGCGAGGCCGTGGCGCGGGCGCGGTGCGTGGTTGCCGAAGCCGAGATCGCGCTCGTCTCGCGCGACCTGGGCTGGCCGGCGAAAGCGCTCGAGGCCGCGCGCCTAACGCTCGACGCGAACGGCGACCGCGTGAACGCGGCGTATGCGCGGTATCTCGAGGCGCGGCGCCTGCTGCTCATCGGCCGCCTCGACGACGCCGAGCGTTTGTTAGGCGAGGTGGATGCGTCGCAGCTGCCGGCAGCGTCGAGGGCTGCGCACGAGCTGACGGTGGCGGGGATCGCGATTCGGCGGCTGCGCACGACGGACGCGCGGGCCGCGCTCGCGCGCGCGGCGCGGGCCGCCCAACGCGCGGGGATCCCGGCGCTCGCGGCGGAGGTGGAGAGCGCATCGCACGCGTTGCATGCGCCGGCCGCGCGACTGCTCGCGAAGGGCGGGGAGCGCCTGCTGCTGCTCGAAGACGTCGAGGCGTTGCGGGGCTCGCGGTCGTTGGTCGTGGACGCGTGCCGCAACGTGGTGCGCGACCCGCGCTCGGCGGTCTCCCTGGCCACGCGTCCGGTGTTGTTCGCCCTGGCCCGCGTGTTAGGCGAAGCCTGGCCTCACGACGCGCCGAGGGATGCGCTGCTGGCGCGGGCGTTCGGCGCCAAGTTCACCGACGAATCGCATCGCGCGCGGCTGCGGGTGGAAGTCGGTCGGCTGCGCCGTGTGTTGCGCGCGGTGGCCCGTGTGACTGCGACCACACGCGGATTCGCGTTGTCGCCGCGCCGCGCGCGCGACGTGGTGGTGTTGGCGCGGCCGGTGGACGACCCGCATGGCGACGTGCTCGCGCTCCTGGCCGACGGCGAGAGTTGGTCGAGCTCTGCCCTGGCGCTCGCATTGGGCGCCAGCCAGCGCACCGTGCAGCGGGCGCTCGACGCGCTCTCGGCGAGCGGCGCCATCCAATCGTTAGGCCGCGGGCGGGCGCGCAAATGGGTGACGACGCCCGTGCCGGGATTCACGACGACTTTGTTACTCCCCGCGCCGCTGCCGATCGAGTAGGATGGAGTATGACACGATCAGCCGCCGAAGTGCTCCGCGAGTACGGCCCATTCCCGGGCGTCGACCACGTGAACGGCGTGACGTTCGACGGCGAGCGCGTCTGGTTTGCGTCCGGGGACAAGTTGAACGCGCTCGATCCGAAGAGCGGGAAGACCAAGCGCTCGATCGATGTCAGTGCGCACGCGGGCAGCGCGTTCGACGGCGAGCACTTGTATCAGCTCGCCGAGGATCGCATCCAGAAGATCGATCCGCACACCGGACGGGTGGTGTCGACGATTCCGGCGCCCGGAGGGGGTGGCGATTCGGGGCTCGCGTGGGCCGAGGGGTCGCTCTGGGTGGGGCAGTATCGAGAGCGCAAGATCCATCAGATCGATCCCGAGACCGGGGCGATCGTGCGCTCGATCTCGTCCAACCGATTCGTTACCGGCGTTACGTGGGTGGACGGGGAGTTGTGGCACGCCACGTGGGAAGGGGACGAGAGTGACGTTAGGCGAATCGATCCGCGAACTGGCGAGGTGCTGGAGCGGCTCGAGATGCCGAAAGGCGTTGGGGTGTCGGGCCTCGAGAGCGATGGCGGTGATCGATTCTACTGCGGGGGAGGAAAGGGTGGGACACTGCGCGCGATCCGCCGACCCAAACGAGCGTCGGGGGAGCGCGTGGGGGGCGAGTAGCGGTCGCGGATCCGCCGCTCAGGGGACGCCGGCGGGCGGCCGGACGTTGGTATAGTCGTACCGAGCGCTAACGCTGCTCTTTCCCATGGCACCGCCGACGTCCGTCATTGAAACGGACTTCAGTAAAACGCCGCGACTCTTCGAAATCCACATGTCCGAATCGATCGTCCCCACGTCATTCACGACGTGTGACCGCCAGACCGCCGCGGCCTCACCGTTCACGCTCTCATCTCGCAGATGCGAGCACGTGACCTTCGTCGAATCGGGACTGTCGTTCTGGTCCTTCTTGAGCTCGGCCAGACTCACCGGGCTCTTGAGCCACTTTCCTTTGTGCAGCACGTACATCTGTCCTCCGGCCGAGATCACCTCGCCAGCCGTAGGCTTGCCGCCGTTCAGCGCCTCGTTGGCCGCCCCGCTGTCGATCATGTACATGTGATAGGGTACGTCGAACATCTTGAGTGATGTCGCCTTCACCGTGGCGCAATTGGTCGCCTGGGCGCCTATCGGGGATGACGCGAGCAATGCCGCGCTGAACGCGGTCCCGAAGAGCAATAGATAGCGTCGCGTGGACTGGTGGGTGGGCTTCATGACGTGGCTCCCTGATGTTGTGGAACGAGGACGGATGTGATGACTAACGGCTCGCGGCGAAGAGTGGGTTGTGGCGGAATGCGGGGTTAGGCCCGCTCAGCCGGCCGACGCCGTGCGATCCCGCACGTGTACGTTGCGCATCATCTGCATGAGACTGGCATCGAGCGCCGGAAAGTTGTCGCGCGCGGCGCCGGAGCCATCGGCGAACGAGGAGGCGCACGCGTACACGATCACCGTTAGGCGACGCGCCGGGTCGTACCAGTACGTGTAGTAGCCGCGCACGCCCAGTTCGTGAAACGACACGAGTCCCTTGGGCCAGCTCGCTTCCGCCGGCATGCCGAGTCGTTGGGCGAGCGGCGTCGTCCCCTCGCTCAGGTCGCTGTGCGTCGTCGCGTCGAACGTGTAGAGCGGGCGACTGACGCCGGCGACGACGACGGTCCCGTGCTGCTCCGTTCGTAAGGCCGCGAACGCCGGCTTCGGATCGCCCATTGCGCCGAGCCACGATTGTTGATCGAGGGCGCCGAGCTGCATGGCCATGTCCGGCCGCGCGGCGGCGCTGTCGGCGATGACATACACGCCAAACCAGGCTTGGTAGAGCGGCGATCGCGGATCGGATCTCGCGGCGAACGTCTGCGGTGCAACGGGTGCGCCGTAGGCGTAGAAGTTGGTCCCGCGCGCGTCGACTGTCACCCAGTCGCGGTCCATCACGTTCTTCTGGACAACCCAGACCGACGGCATTGAGTCGAACACGACGTCGACGTGCTGTGCGACCCAAGCGCCGTCGCGGAGCACATCGGCTGGAGTTGTGGTAGCCTGCTGCGCGCCGGCGTACGGCGCGACCACCATCATTAGGCCAACGGCGCCGACCACGGTCATCGCATGGCGGGTGATGCGGAACAAGGTCATCTGAATCCTCGGTCTCGTTCGGGTTGGTTTGTCGTTGTTGAGCGCTCAATCTGAGCGCCGAGTGTCGCCCCGCCGTTACGCCGTCGTTAGCCAGCGGCGGTATCCAGGCTGATTTCCCGATCGCACCGGGCTCGAGCGCCCGCAGGCCGGAGTGCTCCGGCGAGGTCATCTGTGACTGGCACGTTGTGATTGGGCATGGCACGGTCGAGCGGCGCGTCTTTCGTCCTACCTCCTCACTCGGTCCGCAGTCGCAAACAGAAGCGCCGATTACCGGCAACGGCCGGCATAACGCCTGGGCGACGGCCGAATAACTCCGACAGCCCATCCTTGCCGGGTGTCGGTACGGCGTTGCTCCAATCAGGCGGCGACGCGACTACGATCCCTAACCAAGAAAGGTCCGACTCATGACAATCTCACTTTCTCGAGTCATCGCTCTACTCGGTGCGGTGATGGTCACAACCGCTTCGGCGACGACGGCGACGGGCGGCCCGGGATTACCGTCGGATTTTCCGCTCGCGCCGGGCCTCAGTGCGTGTCATCCGACCGTGCAAGGTCCCGAAGTCATTTGCGAATGGAGCGGCGTGGACGGACATGCGGTCTACACGTTCTATCACGATGCGCTGCCCAAGGCGGGGTACACACTGCTGCCCGGCGCGGGCGAACAGACGACGCCGAGCGAGATGGGCGCCCTCGGATTCAAGAAGGGTTCCGTTAGCGGCGCGCTCACCGTGCGCCGTACTACCGTCACGATTCAGGTGATCACGTGTCCCACACCGGAGTCGTGCCGGTAACAGATCGTGCGTTCGGTATTTCGGGGTTCGGCGCGCCCTGATCACGGTGCGTGACACGTCAGCAACATCTCCGGCTCGATCGCGCCTGGTCGCACATATTTTCCGCATGACGCGACGCGAGATGACGTATCGAGTTGTCGCGCTCGAGAGTGCGGAGGCACGTGACGCGCGCCTCGGGTCTTCGGTAGCCGAGCGGCTCGCAATGCTTGCCGAGCTCTCTCGTCTCGCCTGGGCTGCGAATGGCCGGCCGTTTCCGCGGTACGAGCGCAGGAATATAACGGTTCGACTGGCCGCTTTGCGCGATCAGGGTGGCCCTGAGGACCGGTGATAGACGACTTCAGTGACTTTCTACGCGAGTTGGTTGCGGCGGACGTGTGTGCGCGTGCCGGTGTTAGGCCGCAAGTCGTTCGTATTGAACAAGCGTGCGACGGGCCGAACGAAGGACGTGGCGGACCTGGAGTCACTCGGCGAAGCCTGAGCGTCGATGTCTGGCGGCCATTCGGCTTCCGTCGTAGTATGGCTGACCATGACTCTCCGACATCACGTGCGCGCGATCGCGACGTTCGCGTCCGTCGCCCTCGTCGCTCTCCTCCCTGCGGCCGCGATCGCGCAGCAGGCGTCGCTCACTCCGTTCCAATCGCTGGGCAGAGATCTGCTGCGCGAAATGGTGGAGACCAACACCGAGTATTCGATCGGCAGCACGACGAAGCTCGCCGACTTGTTGGCCGCGCGCTTTCGCGCAGCCGGATTTCCGGCGGCGGACGTGCAGGTGGTGGGCCCGGACACGGGCAAAGATGCGAAGGACAAGAATCTCGTCGTGCGGTATCGCGGGCATGGCACGCGGCAGCCGATCCTGCTCATCGGCCACATCGACGTCGTCGAAGCGAAGCGCTCGGATTGGGAGTTGGATCCGTTCAAGCTGACGGAGCGAGATGGCCACTTCTACGGGCGCGGCACGCTCGACATGAAGAACGGCGACGCCAGTTGGGTGGCGGCGCTCTTGCGCATGAAGCAGGAGGGCGTTGTGCCGCCGGGCGACATCATTCTCGCGCTCACGGCCGGCGAGGAGGGCGGCGGCGGATACAACGGGATCCAGTGGCTGCTGACTAACGATCGCGATGCGATCAACGCGCAGTACGCGCTCAACGCCGACGCGGGCGGCGGCGAGCTGCGCGACGGCAAGCCGATCGCGATGGACGTGCAGGCGGCGGAGAAGGTGTACCACTCCCTGCTGCTCACGGCGCGGAATCCCGGCGGCCATAGCTCGCTGCCGCGCAGCGACAACGCGATCTATGCGCTCGCCGCTGCGTTAGGCAGAGTGGCCGCGTACGCGTTTCCGTTCGAGACCAACGCCGTGACACGCGCCTACTTCTCGCGCACGGCGGCACTCGTTCCGAATGATGTCGCGGCCGACATGCGGGCGGTGAGCGCGCAGGCGACGCCGGACAGCGCGGCAGCGGCGCGGCTCGCCGCGCGGTCGGCGTACTACAACGCGCTGCTCCGCACGACGTGCGTGGCGACACTCATCCAGGGCGGTCACGCGGAGAATGCGCTGCCGCAGAGTGCGACGGCCACCGTGAACTGTCGCATGATGCCGGGTACCGATCCGGCGGAAGTGGAGCGGACCATTCGGCGCATCGTGGCGGATAGCGCCGTGCACGTGACGCCGGCGGATACGGCGAAGCCGAGTCCACCGTCGCCGTTGCCGGCCGCGCTCGACGAGACGATGCAGCGCACGACCGCATCGGTGTGGACCTCGCTGCCGATCATTCCGAGCATGGAGACGGGAGCGACCGACGGATTGTATCTTCGAAACGCCGGGATGCCGGTGTACGGAGTGAGCGGATTGTTCGTGGATCCCAACAACTCGGCGGACACGCGCGCGCACGGCTTGAACGAGCGCATTGCGGTACAGGCGTTCTATGACCAACTGGAGTTCACGTACCGGTTGCTCAAGGCGCTGTGAGCGGCGGCGATCGACGCCGTGCG
>JANWIK010000002.1 GCA_025449955.1 Gemmatimonadaceae bacterium | reverse complement strand
TTGCTTTGCACCAGCTGGTCGATGGCCGCGAGCATCTCGCCCGAGCTCTTCCCCGGCCCCGGTGAGGCCGTGATCAACGCGGACGTGAAGCCGTTGAACCGCGTCACGATGTTCGGTCCGCTGCGGAATCGCACCGTGGTCAGCGACGACACCGGTATCAGTTGCGGACCGTTTCCGCGCACGAAGAGACCGCCGATATCCTGCGGTTGTTCGCGATACGGTTCCTGCGCCTGGACCTGCACGCGATACGTTTTGCCGTACAGGTTGAAGTCGTTCACGTACAGCGTCCCGAGCAACGATTGCAATGTTTGAAACAGGTCGGTGAGCGAGACGCCGAGTGACTTGGCCTTGGCGCGATCCACGTCGACATAGAGCTGCGGAACGTTGACACGGATCGACGCGCGCGCCTGCTGCACGCTCGGCAGCTTGTTCGCGTCGCTCGCGAACTCATTCGCGACCGCTGCAAACCGCTGCAGGTCGTTGATGCCGTGGTCTTGCAAATTGAGCTCGAGCCCGGACGTGACGCCGATCCCGGGAATCTCGGGGAGGTTGAAGCCGAACACGAGCGCGTCAGGATTGCGGAAAAACTGCGCGTTCGCACGATCGAGGATCGCGGCCGCGCTCTGGCGCTCGTCCCATGGTTTCAGGTTGACGAACATCGTGGCCGAGCTGCTCTGGTTCGCGCCTTGAATGAGGCTCAAGCCGACGAGCGACAACACGTGGTTCACTCCCGGCTGCTTCATCAGGAACGCTTCGACATTGTGCACCACGAGGTCCGTGCGCTGCAGTGATGCGTCGTCTGGGAGCTCAACGGAGATGGCGAAGTACCCCTTGTCTTCCGTCTGCAAGAACGCTGTCGGCACCACGCGCCGCATCACGACGATGAGGACCACAATGACAGCGAACGCCGCCACCCATGGCCGCGCGTGATCGAGCGCGTGTTCGACGCCGTGGATGTAGCGGTTCGTCACGCTGGCAAATCGCCTGTTGAACCATCCGAAGAACCCGGTTTGGTGCTCCGTCGACTCGTGTCGTAGCAACACGGCGCACAGCGCCGGCGTGAGGCTGAGCGCCACGATCCCGGAGATGATCACCGAGACGACAATCGTGATTGCAAACTGCTTGTACATCTGGCCGGTGATGCCGCCGACGAAGGCTACCGGGATGAACACGGCGCACAACACGAGCACGATCGCCACGAGCGCGCTGGCCACTTGGCGGATGGCGCGATCGGCGGCGACCGCCGGGCGCACGTGTTCCGCGGCCATGATCCGGTCCACGTTCTCGATCACGACGATGGCGTCATCGACCACGATGCCAATCGCGAGCACGAGGCCGAATAGCGTGAGAAGATTGATCGAGAAGCCGAGCACGCGCATTCCGAAGAACGCGCCAAGAATCGATACGGGGACCGCGACTAACGGAATGAGTGTGGCACGCCAGCTCTGGAGAAAAATGAAGACGACGAGCGTGACGAGGAGGAGCGCTTCGACCAGCGTCTGGACGACTTCCTTGATCGACTGGGTGATGAACGGCGTCGTATCGAAGGGCACCGACCAGTGGACGCCCTGGGGGAACGTTCGGGAGAGCTGCTCCATCCGGGCGACGACCGCTTTGTCGACGTCGAGCGTGCTGGCGCCCGGCCGCAGGTACACCAAGATGAGTGCACTCGGCTTGCCATCGAGGCGGCCGGAGAGGTCGTAGTCGCGCTGGCCCATGCTCACCCGGCCGAGGTCGCCCACCCGCACGATCGAGCCATCGGGCCGAGCGCGGACGATGATGTTCTCGTACTCCTTCGGATCCGTTAGGCGGCCGAGGGTGGTGACCGGAATGGTGAGCTGGGTGCCTGGCGGCGACGGTTCGCGGCCGATGCGCCCCGCCGGATTGGTGGTATTCTGCTCGGAGATCGCGGCGGCCACATCGGAGACCGTTAGGCCAAGTTGGGCGAGCCGGTCGGGGGCCAGGTCGATCAACATCGAGAGGTCGGCCTGGCCGAACGTGGAGGCGTCGCCGACGCCGGGCAGCCGTCTGAGCTCGTCCTGAATGTAGATCTCGGCGTAATTGCTGAGGTAGCCGGCGTCGTAGCGCGGGTCATCGGACGTCAGTGCGACGCCCATGAGGATGTTGGTCTGCGCCTTCTTGACGGTGATGCCGTTGCGCACGACCTCCTGCGGCAATTGCGGCTCGGCCAACTTGATCTGGTTCTGCACATCGACGGCCGCGAGATCCTGATCGCGCGAGATGTCGAAATAGATCTGCAAATTCATCGAGCCGTCGCTGGCGTTCGACGACTTGTAGTAGAGGAGCCCGGGGATGCCGGACAACTGCTGCTCGATCGGCGCGGCGACGGCGTTCGCGACGTCTTGCGCGGTCGCGCCCGGATACACGGCGGTGACCTGCACCACGGGGGGCGTGATGCGCGGATAGAGGTCGATGGGTAGCGAATGCAGCGAGAAAATGCCGAGGAGGACGATCGCGATCGAGATGACCGCCGCAAAGATCGGGCGGCGGACGAAAAAGTATTTGATGTCTGGATCGTTAGTCATGTGTGCCGATCCGAAGCGCCGTGCCCGGGGGCGCGGCCAAGACGGTGTCGCCGCGCGCCGCACGTCCGGTGTCGGGCGGCGGCACGTACGCCACCGGGCGCACGGGGGCGCCCGGCATGACCTTCTGTATCCCGTCCACCACCACGCGGTCGCCGGCGCTCAAGCCGCTGCTCACGAGCCACTGGCCGCCGACGAACGTGTCGCCTTTCACATCGCGGCTGCTCACTTTGTTCGCGGAGTCCACGACGAACACGTACGAGCCGCCGATGCCTTGCTGGACGGCGCGCTGCGGCACGAGGATCGCGCCGACGCGCTTCATGCCGAGCAGCGACACGCGCACGAATTGTCCGGGCAGCAGCGTGTGCTGCGGATTGCTGAACGACGCGCGCAACGCGAGCGTGCCCGTGTTCTGTTGGACAGCGAGGTCGGCGAAATCGAGCTTGCCGTTGGTCGGGTACACGCTGCCGTCGGCGAGCGTGGCGCGCACGTCCATCGTTCCGGGCGCGGCCACGAGCGACTTATCGGCGAGGCCGCGCCGCCACGCCAGGACATCCTGATCCGACGGACTGAAGTTCACGTACACCGGATCGACCTGCTCGACGGTCGTGAGCAAGTCCGTTGGGCCGCTGACTAACGCGCCGAGCACCATGTTCGCGCGCCCGGCGCGTCCGGAGATTTCGGCACGGACGAAGGTGTTGTCGTAGTCCCGTTGGGCACGGACCACGGCGCCCTGCGCGTTGTTCACGGCGGCGCGCGCCTGCTCATCTTCCGTGCGCGCGTCATCGACGTCTTTTTGCGCCACCGCGTGCTCGCCCAACAACGGCACCAACCGATTGAGATTGCGTTCGGCGTTGGCGAAGCGCGCCTGGGCATCGGCCAGTTGGGCCTGCGCGCTCCGCAACGCCGCTTCGTACGGCGTCGGATCGATGCGGAACAGCAGCGCGCCCTTCTTCACATCCGTGCCTTCGACGTACGGCCGGTCGATGATCACGCCCGACACTTGCGCGCGCACTTCGACGCGTTTCGACGCTTCTGCCTGTCCGACATACTCGAAGTCGGCCGGAATCGTCTTCGGCTCGACGGTGAGCACCGAGACTTCGGGCGGAGGCGGCGCGGGCGGCGGCGCGTGATGGCAGCTCGCCGTGACGAGCACGGCGGGAATCAGAAAGCGAACGCCCGCGAGACGCCCCGCCAAACGCAAGCGGAGGCGATGGTGGTATACACTCACATCCGGGTCCGGTAGTAGTCTCGAGATCCGCGCACCGTGCGCGAGGTATCCGCGCTTCGAGCGCGCACAAGTTCCCCTGAACGTAACCGCGCGCACACGCGCGTGGTTCCTGGGCCCAACCGCGCTTGTGAATTACGTGCGCAGGGCGTCAGCCGCTGATCGGGAGGGGCATGAACGTGACGAGGAACAGCGCCAACGCAAGCCACCCGACGAGTTGTCGTCTCGCGTCCAACGGACGCTCGGGCGCGATCACCGGAGGGTGCTCGAGGCGGCCGCGACCGATGGCCAAACTCAGCACGGCCCAGAACCACCATCCCTTCCACACCAGGCCGAGCGGGATGAGCATCGCCCACATGGCGCGCGCGATGAAACGCTGGGCGTTGGGATACATCGCGAATGCCACGTGGCCGCCGTCCAGTTGGGCCAACGGAAGCAGGTTGAGCGACGTAACGAAAATGCCGACCCATCCCGCGACCGCGAGCGGACCCAACTCGACCATTCCGTGGATGCCGAGTACCTCGCGGCACGCCAGGAAAAGCAGCGAGTCGCCGATGAGAATCGGGTCGCCGTTGAATCGCGCGAATTGGTGCGCGAACCTCGCCGTCTCGACGCCCGGCCACGTGGTGCTCGCGTGGAGACCGAGCAAGAGCACCGGAATCGCGACGACGATTCCTGCTAACGGACCGGCAACACCGACGTCGAACAACGTGCGTCGGTCGAACAACGGCGATCGGATGCGAATGAACGCGCCGAGCGTTCCGATGAGATCCAACGCGGCGGGGAACGGGATGAAAAACGGTGGACTGGCGTTGACGCGATACCGGCGCGCGGTCACATAGTGGCCCGATTCGTGCGCGAGCAGAATGGCCAGCAGCGGCAGCGAAAAAGTGAATCCGCCTCGCGGATGCAGGTACGTCTGGAGGCGCCACGGATCGACGGCACCGGCGAACATGGCTCCGCCGACCGAGGTGGTGATAATGGCAGCGATGAAGAGCGCCGCGTGCAACCACCATCGCTCGCGCGCCGGTGTACGCTCGTGAACGAGGACCAGCCAGTCACCGTCCTGCGCGCGTTGCCAATAGTGGTAGCCGTTCCAGTGCGCGAGATACGACGACAGCAGCGGCGATGGTCCGCCGTGTTCAGGAGCGACAAGTCCTTCGATGATGTCGCGGCTCCCCAACTCGAGCACTCGCCAGTATGAAAAGCACTCTGTAACAGGGAAATTCGGCACTCTTGACCGCCTGTTTTGGCGACGTTACCTTGGCAACGCCTACTGCACGCCTCCTCGCCTTACCACTCCGCCCACAACGTCGTGACGATCGCATCCATCCCCATTTGCATCGGGACGGAAGGTCGAATTGTCCCGGCGTTCACGCTGCGCTCGAGAACGGAGTGAGCGCGCCCCACCCTCGGAGTCGACGTACGTGGATATCGCCGAGTTGAAGCAAAAGTCCGTGGCCGAGCTCCAGGCCATGGCCGAGGACTTGAATATCTCCAACTTCTCGGGACTGCGAAAGCAGGACCTGATTTTCCGCATCGAGCAGAACCTGCTCGACTCGGACATTGTCCTGCGCGGCGAAGGCGTGCTCGAAATCCTGCCGGAAGGATACGGATTTCTCCGCAGTCAGGATTGGAACTACCTCTACGGCCCCGACGACATCTACGTCTCACCGTCGCAAATCAAACGATTCGATTTGCGCACTGGCGACACGGTACTCGGCCAGGTTCGGCCGCCAAAGGAAGGCGAGCGCTATCTCGCGTTGTTGAAGGTCGAGACAATCAACAACGAAGATCCCGAGCAAGCGAAGCATCGCATCGCGTTCGACAATCTGCGGCCGCGCTATCCCGACCAGCGGCTGCGATTGGAAGCGTCGAGCGCCGACTTGAGCATGCGCGTGGTGGACATCATCGCGCCGATCGGGAAAGGACAACGCGGCCTCATCGTCGCGCCGCCGCGCGCCGGCAAGACCATCTTGATGCAGAAGATGGCTAACGCAATCATCGAGAATCATCCCGAGGTCACGCTCATCGTGCTGTTGATCGACGAGCGGCCGGAAGAAGTGACGGACATGCAGGAGCAGGTCGACGCGGAAGTCATCAGCTCCACGTTCGACGAGCCCGCCGATCGTCACGTGCAAGTCGCCGACATGGTGATCGAGAAAGCAAAGCGGTTGGTGGAGCACGGCAAGGATGTCGTGATTCTGCTCGACTCGATCACGCGACTCGCGCGCGCGCACAACGTGGTCGTGCCGCACTCGGGAAAGATTCTCTCGGGCGGCGTCGACGCGCACGCGCTGCACAAGCCCAAGCGATTCTTCGGCGCCGCGCGCAACATCGATGAGGGTGGCTCGCTCACGATCATCGCGACGGCGCTCGTCGAGACGGGATCGCGCATGGACGAAGTGATTTTCGAGGAGTTCAAGGGCACCGGCAACATGGAGCTCGTGCTCGATCGCAAGATCGCCGACCGTCGCGTATTCCCCGCGATCGACATTCAACGCTCGGGCACACGCAAGGAAGAATTGTTGTTGACGCAGGAAGAACTGAATCGCGTGTACCTGCTGCGCAATTTCCTGGGCGACATGCCGTCCACCGAATCCATCGAGTTCCTGCTGCAGCGCATGCAGCGGACGAAGACGAACAAGGAGTTCTTCGCAACGATGGCGCAGGGATGAAAAAGCAGGGAATAGGGAACGGGGAAAAGGGAAAAGGGGAAAAGACGGCGGAGGAGAGCAGCGAAGTAAACGAGAGCGGCAGCGACGCATCCCTTTCCCGGTTCCCGAAGGACCGCGAAGCGGTCCGCTTCCCCATTCCCGGCCGTATTCTTTCTTTAGATTACGGCGACCGCCGTGTCGGTCTCGCGATTTCGGATCCAACCCGCACCATCGCATCGCCGGCCGGATTCATCGTGCGACGCGCGGGCAAGCGTCCGCCGATCGCGGAGATCGTGCGACGCGGCACGGAATTGGAAGCGGTAGCGGTTGTCTTCGGCCTTCCCCTCGACGACAATGGCGATGAGACGCCGCGCAGCCAGGAGGTCAGGCGCGTGGCCGCCGAGGTCGAACGGCGTACCGGTTGGCCGGTTTCACTCGTCGATGAGCGGTACTCTACCGCGGCGGCGCTTCGCGCCATCCGCGACATGCAAGGCTCGACGCGTGGCCGGAAGGGGGATGTTGATGCGCTTGCCGCGACAATCCTGCTTCAACATGCGTTGCACATGGCGCACTGAGGCCCGACGCCTCGGTGCCGTTGTGCTGCTCGTTGGGCTCGTGGCGTGCGCGGGCTCTCCGCATGGACCGATCGTGCGTGTCACCATCCCGCCCGGCGCGAGCTTTCGCGTCGCCGCCGACTCGCTGCATCACGCGGGTCTCGTCGGCCCGACGCGGATCTTCCGATTGTACGCGCAAGTGACCGGTCGCGACCGCGACATCAAGGCCGGCACGTACGGTTTGCAGCGCGACATGGGATGGAGCGCGCTCGTGCAGGCGCTGCACTTGGGCGAAGGACTCGAGCGGCGCGTCACCATTCCCGAGGGATGGTCGCTCCGCGAGATCGTGCCCGACTTGTCGACGGCGTTAGGCGCACCCGCGGAATCGGTGGAAGCCGCGGTGCGCGACACGTCGCTGCTCCGCGAACTGGATGTCCCGACGCCGACGCTCGAGGGCTATCTATTCCCCGACACGTACGTGTTCGCGTACGGGACGTCGCCGCGCGCCGCGGTGCGCGAGATGGTGCACCGGTTCGAGCAGGTGTGGGACCCGCAGTGGGACGATCGGTTGCAGCAGCTCGCGATGAGCCGCAACGACATCATCACGCTGGCGTCGATCGTGGAAAAGGAGGCGCGGCTGCCGGAAGAACGGCCGGTGATCGCCGCCGTGTACCACAACCGGCTCAAGGCACAGATGCCGTTGCAGGCCGACCCGACCGTGCAGTATGCGTTAGGCGAGCACCACGATCGGGTGACGTACCACGATCTCGAGGTGGCGTCGCCGTACAACACGTACCGCAATCGCGGACTGCCGCCGGGCCCCATCGCGTCGCCGGGACGCGCGAGCATCGAGGCGGCGCTGTACCCCGCCACCGTGCCCTACCTGTATTTTGTGGCCGACACGGACGGGCACCACGAGTTCCGCACGACGTTCAAGGAGCACAAAGCCGCGAAGGCCGAGATCCGCCGCGAGCACAGCAGCGGGCGGTAGCGCGCCGGCCTTCCGTTAGTCGCGGAGATGCGCCGCGCCGCGCAGGTACACCGAGCGCAACGCGTGTCGCGGACGGGTCGACTCCAGGTGAATGAGCACGCGAATGCAGAGCGGGACCGCGCCGCGCACGGGAATCTCCGTCGCGCAGAGCAGCGGGACTTCCACCCAGCCGAGGTCCCGCGCGGCGCGCGCCGGAAACTCGCTCGTGATGTCGCTCGACACGGTGAACACCACGCTGATGATGTCGGCCGGTGCTATGTTATTGTCGGCGACCAGCCGCTCGAGCAGCTCACGCGTCGCCTCACGGACGCGGACCGGGTCGTCACGTTCGATGGTCGTGGCGCCGCGGAGCGCTCCGACGTGTCGCTCATCCCGCAGGGACATCTATGCTCGCTCCTCTCGCACTCACGCTGGTCGCGATCACCGACGCGCTGCGCGGCGACGCGGCCGAGCTGGTGTCGCGCGCGTGCGCCGCGGCGCGCGGCGGCGCGACGATGATTCAATTGCGACTCAAAGATGCGGACGCCCGAACCACGGTGGAAGTGGCGCGCGCTCTCATCGCGTCGCTGCCCGCGGATGTGCCGCTCATCGTGAACGATCGCGCCGATGTCGCGATCGCGGCCGGCGCGGCCGGCGTGCACGTCGGACCGGAAGACGTTCCGCCGTCCGCGCTTCGTCGCGTGGTGCCGCCCGGGTTCATCATCGGCGCGAGCGTCGGCACGGATGCGGACCTTCCCCTCGCGGCCGACGCCGATTACGTCGGCGTCGGCCCCGTGTACGCCACCGATTCTAAAGTTGACGCGGGATCCGCCATCGGCGCACCGCGTCTCGCCGACTTGATTGCGCGGATTCGGAAGCCCGCGGTCGCGATCGGTGGCATCGACGCGAGCAATGCGGCCGCAGCCATGGACGCGGGCGCGACAGGTGTGGCGGTGATCCGCGCGATTTTCGGCGCGAAAGACCCGGAGCAAGCGGCGCGCGCGATTCGCGCCGCCATGGGGCGATGAACGCGTACGTATCCCCTGCCATTGCGCGGCCGCCGCGCACCGCACCACTTTCCGGCGTCAGCCCCGCCAGTCCGCGACCACGTCAGTCCCCATTTATACCGCCACCGTCACTGCCTGCCGATCGTCTTCCCGATGGGCGCCGGCCAATTCTCCGCGCTCACCGCGTCAGCCGGTTCCCGTTTTCCTCACACGCCGTCGTTACATGCGCCCGTCTTTCCCGCTCACGATCGGTCTCGCGCTGATCACCGCCGCGACGCCTATCGCCGCGCAATCGTCCGACTCCGTCGCGTTAGCCCAACTGTCGCTCATGCCGATGCCCGCGTCGATACACATCGACTCGGGCGGGCGGCTCGCGCTCACACCGTCCTTCCGCGTGGCGGTGCCGCGGTTTCGCGATGGCCGGTTGTTGCGCGCCGCCGCTCGCGCGATCACGCGCCTCGCCCGTCACACCGGACTCGGCCTGACGCACGAGGTGACGCGGGACTCTGTGTTAGGCACGCTCGTGATCGACGTGCGCGGCCCCGGCGAGACGGTGCAGTCGGTGGACGAAGATGAGTCGTACACGCTGGACGTGACGACCTTTCGCGCCGTGCTGCGTGCGCCCACGGTGGTCGGTGCGTTGCGAGGACTGGAGACCTTTCAGCAGCTGGTGACGGCGACCGGATCGGGCTTCACCGTTCCGTTGGCCCATATTGCGGATCGACCGCGGTTCGCGTGGCGCGGGCTTTTGATCGACGTGTCGCGACACTTCGAGCCTGTGGATGTGATCGAACGCAATCTCGACGCGATGGCCGCGGTGAAGCTGAACGTGCTCCACTGGCACTTGAGCGACGATCAGGGGTTTCGCGTCGAGAGCAAGCGATATCCCAAGCTCCAAGAGCTCGGCTCCAACGGCGAGTACTACACGCAGGCGCAGGTACGCGAGGTCGTGGCGTTCGCGCGGGATCGCGGCATTCGCGTCGTGCCGGAGTTCGACATGCCGGGCCATTCGATCAGCTGGTTTGTCGGATACCCATCGCTCGCGAGCTCGCCCGGTCCATACGCGTTACCCACCGATTTCAATTTCACCGCGGGCGCGTTCGATCCGACGCGCGAATCGGTGTACCGGTTCATCACGCGGTTCGTGGGTGAGATGGCACCGCTCTTCCCCGATCACTACTGGCACATCGGTGGCGACGAAGTGGATGCGCGTGCGTGGGACTCGAACACCGCCATTCATCGCTTCATGCGCCGGCACAAGCTGAAGGATTCCGGGGCGCTGCAAGCGTACTTCAACCGGCGATTGTCCCGCATCCTCACGGCCCAACACAAGCGCGTGGTCGGGTGGGACGAAATTCTGCATCCCGACCTGCCGCACGACATCGTGATCCAGTCGTGGCGGGGACAAGCGTCCTTGTTCAGCGCCGCGCAGGACGGGTATTCAGGGATTTTGTCGGCGGGCTACTACCTGGATGCGATGTCGAGCGCGGGCCAGCATTACGCCGTGGACCCGATTCCGACCGGCTCCGATTTGGACAGCGCCCACGCCATCCACGTGTTAGGCGGTGAGGCGTGCATGTGGGGCGAGCTCGTGACACCGGAGACGATCGACTCGCGCATCTGGCCGCGCACCGCGGCGATCGCGGAGCGGCTGTGGTCGCCGAGCACGGTGGTGAACGTGAACGACATGTATCGCCGGCTCGCGACGGTGAACGTGGAGCTCGCGGACATCGGCGTCCATCATCTTTCGGGACCCGATGCGATGTGGCGCTTGATCGCGCAGACCGACCAGATCGCGGCGTTGCGCGCGCTGCAGCACGTCGTCGAGCCGGTCAGCCTGGGGCAACGGATGCACACGCGCCGCCCAACGCTGCTCACGCCGCTGGTCGAGCCCGGCGACATCGTGACGCCCGACGCGCGGGGCGGTCGTGCGCTGTCGGCGCTGCTGGACACCTTGTTTCACGATCCCTCGCGGGCGCCGGGTCTCCGCGATTCGCTGGCGGCGATGTTCGCGCAGTGGCAAGCGCTCGCGCCCACGATCGCCGCGCTCACGGCGCGCGCGCCGCTCCTAACGGACGCCGACAGCGCCGCGGGAGCGCTGGCGACCGCGGGCGGAATCGGCGCCGATGCGCTCACGTACCTGGGCGGCGGCCAGCCCGCATCGAGCGCGTGGACCTCGGACCGGCTGGCGCAGCTGGACAGCCTGACCGCGCCGCGCGGACTCTTGAAGCTGGCGATCATCCCGCAGCTCCGCCGGTTGGTGCTGGCCGCCGGGGGAGCGGCATCGGCGACCGGCCAGTGAGCGCCGATGCCGTGGTGTCGCGCAAGGGCGCGCACCGGTGGGCGAGCGGCCATCCCTGGATCTATCGCAGCGACGTGACGCACCGGCCGGACGCACCGGCCGGCGCCGTGCTGGTACGCGACGCGGGGCGTCATCCGTTAGGCTGGGCGCTCTGGAGCCCCGCGTCGGAGATTTCGCTCCGCCTGCTGGACGCGCGGCCGGACGCGGCGATCGACGCCGCGTGGTGGCGGCGACGCCTCGGCGCCAGTGCCGCGCGCCGCGCGTCGTTAGGCACGGAGACGACGGCGTGGCGGGTGGTGCACGGCGAGGCGGACGGATGTCCGTCGTTGGTCGTGGATCGCTACGGCCAATGGGCGGTCGTGCAGCTGTTGAGTGCGGGGCTCGAGGCGTTCCGCGGCCCGATCATCGATGCGCTGCGCGACATCCTCGCGCCCGCGGGCATCCTGGCGCGCAACGATGTCGCCGTCCGCAGCAAGGAAGGTCTGGCGCGCGAGACCGAGCTGCTGTTCGGCGATGTGCCCCGCGAAATCGAAGTGCGCGAGCACGGGGTGCGATACCTGGCGGCGCCCTGGGACGGACAAAAGACAGGTGCGTTTCTCGACCAACGGGAGAATCGCGTGCTGGCGGGCCAGCTCGCACGCGGCCGCGCCCTCGACTGCTTCAGCTATCACGGCTCGTTCGCGCTCCATCTTGCCCAACGCGCCGAACGCGTGACCGCCGTGGACAGCTCCGTGGCCGCGCTCGCGCGCGCGCACGAGAACGCCACGCGCAACGGCATCGCCAACATCGATTTCATGGAAGCGGATGCGTTCGAATTCCTGCGCGACGCCGAATCGCGCGGCGATCGCTACGACACGATCGTGCTCGACCCACCCGCCTTCGCGAAGACACGCGGCGCGCTCGCGTCGGCGCTCCGCGGCTACAAGGAGATCAACCTGCGCGCGATGCGTCTCCTGGCTCCGGGCGGCATTCTGTTGACGGCCAGCTGCAGCTTCCACCTTACCAAGCCCCTCTTCCTCGAGCTGCTCGCCAGCGCCGCCGCCGACAGCGGCCGCCGCATGACGCTGCGCCGGTTCCTCGGCCAACCGTTAGACCATCCGGAAGTGCTGACGATTCCGGAAACCGGATACATCAAGGCGGCTGTCGTCGACGCAGAGAGCGCAGAGTGAAACTGGGAAGCGCTGACGCTTGGGGACAAGGGAAAAGGGAACGGTGACTGCACCCGGTTAGGCAAGGGACGACCCACGCACGCTGTGCACCGTTCCCCTTTCCCCAAGCGCAGCGCTTCCCCAAGCGCAGCGCTTCCCCAAGCGTAGCGCGTCCCCGTCGTCACCGTTTCCCCGCTGTCTGGCAGTGCGGGCAGTAGTAGGTGGAGCGCCCCGCCTGGACGATGCGCCGCACCGTTCCCCCGCACCGCCGGCACGTTAGGCCTTCGCGATCGTACACATTCCAGCGCGATGTCGCGGTGTCCGCCTGATAGCGACCGGCGGGTGCGCGACGCAGCACCGTGCGGATCGCGGCCAGCAGACGCCGGAGTTGTGCGGTGTCGAGCGCGCGCGCGCCTGCGCGTGGGTCGATGCGCGCGCGCCAGAGGGCCTCGGCCGCGTAAATGTTGCCGACTCCCGCGAGCACGCGTTGGTCGAGCAGCGCCGGTTTGATCGCGCCGCGCCGGCGCGCGAGCGTGGACGCGAGCGATGCCGGCGTCAACGCCGGGTCGTCGGGCTCCGGGCCGAGCACCGGAAGCACGGTGTCGGGATCGTCGGTGCGAACCAGCGTCGCTAACGCACGCGAGTCGGCGAGCGTCACGCGCGTGCCGTCGTCCAACTCGAGCTCGGCGCGCGCATACGGCGCGCGCTCGTCGCCGACGCGACCGATGGCCCAGTCGCCGGTCATGCGGAAGTGCGCGACTAACGCAGTGCCGTCGGCCAGGTGGATTACCTGGTGCTTGCCGCGGCGGATGACGTCGCGCACGGTGCGGCCGGCGAGCCGCCGTTGATCGGCCACAGGCAGCTTGGCGCGCAGCGATGGATGCAGGACCCGCACGCGCGCGATCCGGTGTCCCACGATCGCGGCGCGCAAGAGGCGCGCGGCATGTTCGACTTCCGGCAGCTCGGGCATCCGTTCGGCCTCGATGGTGGCGCGACTCGCAATCTAGCGCGCACGACCCTGGCTCCGGTTCCGAGCACCTCATATCCTTGGATCGTGTCCAGTCCTGCGCCCGCCCCGACGGATCCCGGAGCCCGCCCGGCGCGCGCATCGGCGGTCCGGAACACGCTCCTCGTCATCCTCGCACTCAACGTGCTGGTGGTGGCGATCAAGATCGTCGTCGGCGTGCGAACGCACGCGCTGTCGGTGCTCGGCGCTGCGCTCGAATCGGGACTCGACGTGTTGAACAACATCCTCGGCATCGTGCTCGTCGGCGTCGCGTCGCGCGCGCCCGACGAAGAACATCCCTACGGCCACCAGAAATTCGAGACGTTAGGCGCGCTCGCGATCGTCGGGTTCCTGTCGATCACGTGCTTCGAGCTGCTGCGCGAAGGCGTGCGCGACGTAGTCGGCGGCGACCTGCCGCGCACGGCGACGATTCCCGAATTGGCGCTCGTCGCGTCCACGATGCTCGTCAACGTGCTCGTCGTGTGGTACGAGCGGCAGCGCGGCGAGCGATTGCAAAGCGCGTTTCTGTTGGCGGACGCCGAGCACACGCGCAGCGATGTGTACGTCACGTGCGCGGCGGTCGTGTCGCTCTTTCTCACGCGCCACGGGCTTGGCGTCATCGACCCGTTGCTCGCGATCGCCGTCGCGATCGTGATCGCGCGCAACGGCTTCGAAATCGTCCGCCGCAGCGTCCCGGTTCTGGTCGACGAGCGAGCCGTCGAAGCTCGCGAAATCCGCCAACTGCTGAGTGCGGTACCGGGCGTGTCGGACGTCCGCTCGGTGCGCTCGCGCGCGATGGCGTCTGGTGTCCTGCTGGTCGAAGTGACCATCGGAGTCGAACGGACGATGTCGGTAGAAGCGGCACATCGTGTTGCCGACGCAGTCGAGGCCAGGCTGCACACTGAACTTGGTGCATCAGGCGTCACTGTCCACATCGAACCCGCATAGGGACTTGCGCGCGACGGCGAAAGTTCTACTTTAGGTGCAGGTTCCACTCCTCGCCCCGCGCCTGCGTCAAAATGAGTCAACGACCACGCTCTCTCAGATACGAGTACGAGCTGTTCGTCGAGCGGGAAATCGAAAACTACAAGGAGTCGATACCGCGTAGCGCGATCCTCAAAATCGGGGACGATGCGGTAGCGGCCTTGCAGTCCGAGCCCCAATTGGCGCTCACAGAGATCCTTCTGTGCGCGGAAGTCGACCGCATCATTCGGGGTCGCCTCCGCATGCCATCGTTTGCCACGTGGCGAAAGCGCAGACTCAAGGCGCTCAAAGAGTTCAGTCGCCCGGAGCGCTGGGGATTCCGAGCCGACTCCGCGTTCGCGCGCGCCGCGCTCGCGGTAGCGGAAGGTCATGTGCTTGTAGCGGGCGTCAGTGCAGAAGGACCGGCGATCTACCTCGCCGCGAACGGATGCGCAGTGACTGCCGTCGAGAAGACCGAGGATGTTCTCGAGCGCGTCTTGAACGCGGCCGCAGAGGTCGGATTGACCAGTCGGGTTCGCTGCGTGGGCGAGGATCTCACGAACTGGCTGCCGGATCGGCCACTCAATGCAGTAGTAGTAGCGGCAGCAGCGTTGAGCGGACTTTCGACCGTCGAGCGCGCACGCGCCATCGAATTACTGCAGCAAGCAACGATGGCGGGCGGGGTTCACGTGGTAGAGGGCTCGGTCGGAGGCGAATCGGTTTCGTTGGATGAGCTCCGGGATCGCTACCGGGGTTGGCACATCACTGTCGAGCGCGGCGGACTCGGCGTGGGCTATGGTGGCGAGACGTTCCTCGCCCGCAAAGAGGTGGCGTAACGTTTTGACACGCAATCCGATTACCTGCTTGTGTCATTCCGCGTCGATGGACTCCCACGAAGGAGTCTTTTTTTTGTGTAATGCATTGTGAATGAACGTGTTGAGGCACGACGTCGGATGTGGCACATACGGTGCTTTGGGGCCCATCGCTGCGCGAGCCGCGCAGGGTAACCAACGAGGGGTGATCGATGGCTGCAGCGAAAGACGGGCACAGCGACGATAAGATGAGTGTCGAGCCGGTGGGCATCGTAATCTCGAACGGCAAACGAGACGAGCCGACACCTGCGTTCTGGGCATACATGTGGGGTCCCGCACCCGAGCGAGATGCGGCCGGCAAGACGCCGCGCGCTGCCTGATGACGCACGCGCGCTAACACACTCGAGCGACAAAAAAGAAGGCCGGCGGTTCACGCCGGCCTCTTTTCTTGTTCTCAACTTCTACGACTAACTGGCTACTTCCGCTTCTTCGCGGCCTTACGAGCGGTCTTTTTCCGACCGCCCTTGCGAGCGGACTTCTTTCTGGCGCCTTTCTTACGCGTTGCCATGGTTTTCATCTCCACTGAAGGAGTTTGACTGCCAACCGATCCCCCGGTGGACCGGCGGCGATGTGGGCAGGCTTCATGCTCCCTGCCACACGTCTCGACGACCTCAATGCAGAGGTCGAGGTATTCGATTTCGCATCCAGCATCAACGAGAACCGCGAACGAGCATCGACTACGCCGCGGCGCGCATCGTGCGCGCGGAGACACCCGCGTGCGCCGCATCGCACCGCGTTAGGACAGCACGTTCTGCATCGACGACCGTCACACCAACATTGTTACCGACGCGCAGTGCACGGTGCGATGTACGCAGGCCGATTCTGATCGCCGATGCGGGCGTGCTCGATGCAACAACGCCGCGCCGACGAACTTCGGCACGGCGACGACTGAGGACAACGCTGGAATGGAACGCTGAGTGGGACGAGGACCGCGCTGGTACGCCGCTCATGAAGAGTTTGGCGACCGGCTGCTTTGGTGTGCGACTGACGAATTGAAGTATTATTCGCGCCACTCACGAACCTCGACAAGAGATTACTGCGTGCGGCCCTTGCGCGAATATAGGAACGATGAAAATCACACGCAATAGCATGCGCGCAATTTGTCGCACGATGGTTGCGTCGCGAATCCGTCGCCTACCGCGATGACGGACGCGCGCGTCGTCGTGATTGGCGGCGGATTCGCGGGCGTCGCTGCTGCCGTGAGGCTTCGCGATCGCGGTGCGCGCGTCACGCTCATCGAAGAGCGCCGAATGCTCGGCGGCCGCGCGCGCAGCGATGTGCTCGACGATGTGCCGATCGACACCGGTGCACAGCTCATCACCGCCGGATACGCGCGCACCGTGCAGTTGCTCGGCGCACACCTGGAGCGCGACGTCGCGCATGACATCGTCGTGCGTAACGGGGAGCGCCTCCCTCTCAGATTCGGATCGCTGCGCAGTCTGCTCGGTTTCAGCGGGCTGAGCGCACGCGAGAAAGTGCGACTTGCGACATCGCTCTTGCCGCTGCTCGCTCGCCATCGCGAGGCGCTCGACGCATCCGGCGCGCGCCTACCGGAGTCGTTGGACACGGAAAGCGTCCGCTCGTACGTCGAGCGACGCATCGGTGCCGCGGCCGCCGACACACTCGCCGAGCCGCCGTGCAACGGATTCTACAACGTGGCCGCATCCGACGTATCGCTCGCGTTCTTCCTGTCACTCGGCCGATATGGCAGCGAAGGCGACACGCTGGCGCCGATGCGTAGTTGGTCCGATGCGTTGGGCGCCGCGCTGGTCGGCATCGAGGTGATCACCGACGCGCGCGTCGTCGCAGTGAACGCGGACTCGGGCGGAGGCCGTACATCGCGCGTGTCGGTGCACGACGCGACGGGTCGCACGTGGGATGCCGCGGCAGTCGTGATCGCAACGGATCCCCGCACGGCGCACGATCTGATCGCGCCGCACTTGGGAATCGATCACGCCCTCGCCCACTGGCTTGCGACGGTACCGATGCGCGGCACGCTCACGTTAGCCCTCGCCCTCGACTGCGCCCCGCCTCACGATGCGTTCGGCGTATTCCAGGACGTGCGCGTCGCGCGCACGGTGAGCGCGTGCGCCGTGCACGGAGCGAAGCGCCCGCGTGTTCGCGCCGACCGCGACGTGGTGCTTGCGTGGCCGGCGCCGCGCGCGCTCGACGCGATGCGCGACATGTCCGCGGAGTCGATCACAGCGCACATGCTGCCCGACGTGGAAGCGCTCGTGCCCCAGGTTCGAGGACACATCACGCGTGCGCGCGTCTATCGATTCAACCATGGATCGCCGATCCCGTTCATCGGCTTCGTGCGTGACCGCGCTCGCGCGAGCGCGCTGTTGAACTCGATCGACTTGCCGATCGCGTTGGCCGGCGACTACCTCACGACGCCGCTCATCGAAGGCGCCGTCGCAAGCGGCGAGTTCGCCGGCGAGCGCATCGCGAAGCGCATCGGTCTCGCCTGACCGAGTGCGCCGCGTGACATCGGCGCAGCGGGTTTCGGTGAGCGCAATTCTGTAGTATTAGAGAGTTGTCGCTGGTATTCGCGTCACGTCACGAACGGAATCAGGAGACGCCTGAGTGGAGCTCGGTTTGACAGGCAGAGTCGCGCTCGTCACGGGCGCATCGAGTGGGCTCGGCCGCGCGTGTGCGCGCGAGCTCGCGTTGGAAGGCGCGTCGGTTGCGATCGTTGGGCGACGCACCGAGACACTGACTCGCGCCGCAAGCGAGATCGCCGCCGAGTCGCGGCGCCGCGTGCTCCCGCTCGTCGCGGACGTGACGGACGCTCCGGCGATCGCCGCGGCGGTGAAAGAAGCGAAGGCCACGCTCGGACCAATCGATATTCTCGTTGCGAACGCGGGCGGTCCGCCCGCCACCGACATCGAAGACACGACCGAGGATCAGTATCGCGCGGCGATCGAGCTCAACTTGTTCGCGTCGATACGTCTCACGTACCAGGTCGTGTCGGGTATGCGGCGTCGTCAATGGGGACGCATCATCTACCTGACATCGACGGCGGCCAAGCAGCCGATGCAGTCGTTGGTCCTTTCGAACACAGCGCGCGCCGGGCTCGCCGCGTTCGCGAAGACACTGGCCACGGACTGCGCGAAGGACAACGTGTTGGTGAACACGATTCTCACCGGACACTTCGACACCGACCGCTCGATGTCGCTGGCGGCAGGGCGTGCGCGACGAGAGGAACGTTCGCTCGACGAGGTGCTGGCCGAGCGTCGTCGCGCGATTCCGATCGGCCGATCGGGACAGCCGGGGGAGTTGGCGTCGGTGGTCGCGTTTCTCGCGTCCGAGCGCGCCAGTTTCGTGACGGGAACGGCGATCGCCGTAGACGGCGGACAGATCGGTACGGTGTTCTGAGCGCCGCGTACGCCGGGTGGTGTTCCCCTGGCGTCATCGCCGGTCCAGCGACAGCTTTCGCGCGCGCGCCACGCTGCGCGCCGATCGTCGTACGGTCGCTATGTGACCATTGATTGGAGCTATCGATCGCGTGAAAGCGCTTGTGAAGGAGACCGCCGCCCCGAGCTTCAAGTTGAAGGACGTCCCCGAGCCGAGCATTCGGGACGATGAGGTGTTGATCCGCGTGCGGCGGGCGGGCGTGTGCGGCACCGACGTTCACATCTACGAATGGGATGATTGGGCGCGCGGACGGTGTCATCCGCCGTTTGTCGTTGGGCACGAGTTCGCGGGCGACGTCTCTCGAGTCGGTTCGTTGGTGACCGACGTGCACGTGGGCGATCGCGTGACGGCGGAGGGACACATCGTGGACGGGCGGTGCCTCTTGTGCCGGACCGGCAATTCGCACGCGTGTCCGTACACCAAAGTGATCGGCGTCGATCGCGACGGATGCTTCGCGGAGTACATCGCGATGCCCGCGACCAACGTGTGGCACTTGGACGACGACATCTCCTACGACATAGGCGGCATTCACGATCCGATGGGCAACGCGTTTCACACCGCGCTCACGGCGGAGATTCCGGGTGCGACGGTGCTCATCACGGGCTGCGGCCCGATCGGCATCTTTGCGGTGGGCATTTGCCGGGCGGCGGGGGCGTCGCGGATCATTGCATCGGACGTGAACGAGACGCGGCTTGCGTTAGCCAAGCAGATGGGCGCGGACGACGTGGTGCATCCGGACGAGGTCGAGCGCACCGTGAAGCAGCACACCGACGGGTTAGGCGTGGACGTCGTGTTGGAGATGTCGGGTGTGCCGTCGGCGATTCATCAGGCGTTCGCGCTGGTTCGTCCCGCGGGCCGCGTGCAGATGCTGGGCGTACCGGCCAAGCCGATGCAATTCGATTTCGCCACCGAGTTGGTGTTCAAGGGTGTGACGGTGTACGGCGTGACCGGCCGTCGCATGTACGAGACCTGGATCCAGATGACACGCTTCCTGCGGTCGCACGAGTTCGATCCGACGCCCGTGATCACACACCGGTTTCCGCTCGAATGCGCGGACGAGGCGATCCACGCCATCAAGAGCGGCGCGGCCGGCAAGGTGATCTTCGAGATCGCCTAACTGACGCGACGCCGATTCTCATTCCCGACCCTGCCGTGAATCCGAACTTTGCCACCCAACTGAGCGGCGCCATCGACGCCTTCAAGCGCGACGGTGTCTACAAGCGTCTCAACTATCTCGAGTCGCCGCAGGCGGCGCACGTCCGCATGGAAGGGCGCGGCGACGTCCTGATCCTCTCGTCCAACAACTATCTCGGATTGTCGGCCGAGCCCGCGGTGATCAAGGGCGGAAAGGATGCACTCGACACGTTCGGCGCGGGGACCGGCAGCGTGCGGTTCATCTGCGGCACGTTCACGGTGCATCGCGAGCTCGAGCGCGCTTTGGCCCGCTTCGTGGGGACGGAATCGTCGCTCACGTACGTCTCGGCGTGGAACGCGAACGAGGGATTCACGGCCACGGTGGTGGAAGAGGGCGACTTCGTGATCTCGGACGCGCTCAATCACGCGTCGATCATCGATTCGATCCGCTTGGCCAAGGCGATCACGAAGTGCACGACCGCCGTGTATCAGCACTCCGACATGCGCGACCTCGAGTCCAAGCTGGCTGGGGCGCGCAGTGCGCGACGCCGCATCGTGTGGACTGACGGCGTGTTCTCGATGGAGGGAGACATCGCGCGGCTGCCGGACATCCTCGAGCTGGCGCGCCAATACGACGCCATCGTGGTAATGGACGACTCGCACGGCACCGGTGTGTTGGGCGAACGCGGGCGCGGTACGGCGGAGTTTCACAGTGTGTTGGGCGAAGTCGACGTCATCACGTCGACGCTCGGCAAGGCAGTGGGCGGCGCGGCCGGCGGGTTCACGGCCGGCGCCGAAGCGCTCACCGACTATCTCACGCAGCGATCGCGGCCGCAGCTGTTCTCGAACGCGTTGCCGCCCACGGTGGCGGGGAGCGCGCTCGCGGCCGTGACGTTCATCGAACAGCATCCGGATCGCGTGGAGCGCTTGCGCGAGAACACCAAGTATTTCCGCGGCGCGATCACCGAAGCGGGATTCAAGCCGATTCCGGGTGAAACGCCGATCGTGCCGATCATCGTCGGCGAGACGGCGTTAGCCATCAAAATGAGCGAGATGATGCTGGATGATGGCATCTTCGTCACCGGCTTCGGCTATCCGGTGGTGCCGCAGGGGCACGCGCGCATCCGTTGCCAACTATCGGCCGCGCACACACGCGACGACCTCGACACGGCGGTCCGCGCCTTCACGCGCGTCGGCCGAAAACTCGGGCTGGTCTAACGGAAGGACTGCGCGCCCAACGTGAGGTGGACGATGACGCGCTTCCAACTGGCGACGTCATCGGGTTCGACGCGCACCACGTGCGCGTGACATCGGCCGCCGTCGAGCATCCACGGCACGAGCCAGCCCGACACCGCGAACGGTAAGTGGCCCACCACGTCGCCGCCGGCGGCGTGCACCCAGACGGCCGGGTTGTCCGTCCCTGGTGGATCGGGCACCAGAATCACCGCATCGCCGGCGCGGAGCCGGTGGACGGTCTCCATTCTGCGGCCGAACACCGTGCCGTAAACCGCACTATGGAATTGGTCGACGGGCGGAGTCACGGCGGCAGCGTGCTCTCTCATACTCTCACTCCGAGTGGGGTCCCGTCCCGACGTGCGCCTCTCGCCAAGGTGGGGGACGCGTTGCCCGTGGTCAAGCGGATCGGTCTGCTTGAAGGATGTCAGGATGACGGGACGACCGGTCCCCGTGACCAGTCTGCGTCACCCTCGTCTCTGACATGAGCTTAAGCGCCATAACAAGACTGCTCCGACGGGACAGACCTCCGCACGCACATCCCCAGTTCCTCGCGATCAATACTCAGCCCTCTCCTTTTTCACACATGAGGAGTTTTACCATGCGCACGGTCCGGTGGATGACTTCCGGGCTCGCCCTCGTGGCGCTGCTACCGGCGGTCGGTGCGGCCCAGTCGAACCGACCCTTCCAGGACTCGTGGTTCTGGGGAGCGAAGGCCGGCCTCATGACGTTCTCGACAACGACGGTCTCGAACCACGTTGCGCCGTCGATCGGCTTCGACATGATCGTCACCCGGAGCAAGGGTGGTCTGTACGTCTCCGGCGAGCAGGACTTTTTCAATACGACGTCGTCGGTGACGGACAACCAGGGTAACAACTATCGCGTGGCGATGAAGGACATGCGGCGGTACAGCGCGGCTGCGTTAGCCTTCCCGGTCCAGTGGGGCGGACTCCGCCCGTATGGCGGCGTCGGGTTCTCGATGAATCTGATCCAGCAAGTTGGGCAGATCGACCAGCCGGCGGATCCGTTGTCGGAGCCGGCGATTTCGGGTCAACTGCAGAACGATCGCGATAGAATATCCTTCATGGCGCTCGCGGGACTCCAGGCATCGATTCGCCGGTTCTCGCTGTTCGGCCAGGTGACGTACATGCCGACGGCGGCGAACTTCCTGCTCAACGGGCGTGCGACGTACATGATCGAGGGCGGGATCCGCTACAACTTCGGCACGTCGATCGACCGACCGGAGTAAGGGCGGGCCGGCCAGGGCCGGACGATGACGGGAGCCGCGTGAGACGCGGCTCCCGTTTTTTTTGCGGGCCCCCGTCAGGCGTCGGCGCCTAACACGTCGTCCATCAGCCGGAGGACGTTGGCGCCGAGGACCTTGCGCACGTCGTCATCGGCGTAGCCGCGGTCGAGCAGCGCCTGCGCGATGCGCGGGTACGCGGTCACGTCCGCGGCGCCGGCCGGCGTTAGGCGAATGCCATCGAAGTCGCTGCCGAGTCCGACGTGATCGATCCCGGCGACACGGGCGATGTGATCGATGTGGTCGATGAGAACCGACAGCGGGGTGGGCGGAATGCGCTCGAGCAGCGCCTCGAGCCGCGCCGAGCGTTGGGCGGCGGTGCCGGCGGGCTCGGCCTCGACGCGCGCCTCGGCGGCGTCCATCGCCTCGCGCACGCGCACCTCGATGAATCGCGAATAGAAATTCACGCAGATCACGCCGCCCCGCGCGGCGATCGCGCGCAGCTCCTCGTCGCTGAGGTTCCGCGGATGGTCGGCGAGCGCGCGGGCGCTCGAATGCGAGGCGATCACCGGGGCCTGCGAGGCAGCCAGTACGTCGGCGAGCGTTTCGCTCGAGGTGTGGGAGACGTCGACGAGCATGCCCAAGCGGTTGAGCTCGCCGATCACCTGGCGGCCGAATCGCGTTAGGCCCGTGGTGCGCGTGTCGCCGGAGCCGATCGAGGAGCCGGCCCACGTGTTGCCGTTGTTCCAGGTGAGCGTGAGATAACACGCGCCGCGCCGCTTGAGCTCGCGCAGATTGTCGAGCGAGTCCTCGATGGCATGGCCGCCTTCGACGCCCATGAATATCGCCACGGTGCCAGCCGCTTTGGCACGCCGGACGTTGGCGGCCGTGGTGGCGAAACACAGCGCGGCCGGATACGCGTCGACGAGCGCGTGGATGGCGTCGGCGTAGGCGAGCGCGCGGGCGAACGACGCCCCGGGTCCGCGTTGGGCATAGGGCGCGTCGACCCACGCGGCGAGCACCTGCGCGGTTAGTCCCGAGTCGATGAGGCGCGGGACGTCGGTGTGACCCTGCACCGGCGCGTGCCGGACGGCCGGGTCGTACCCTTCGTCGAGGACCTTGGTGACGAGATCGTTGTGCGTGTCGATGACGATGGCATCGCGATAGAGGCGGCGCGCGCGATCGGTAATCTCGAGCTCGCCGTCAGCGGGCATGGGTGCGCGGTGCGCGGCGCGGCGCGGTGCCCGGCGCGCGCGAGACGAACGGGTTGCCCTTCACGAACCAGCGCAGGGGCCAATCGGCGGCGCGCGTGATGCCGATGCGCCGCGAGTTGCCGACGTCGGCATCGCCCACGGATTCGCCGCGCAGGATCGAGAGCGGACGTTGGTCGAGGCGGGCGCCGTTGTTCGCGCCCGTGATGGCGAGCGCGGCGCAGAGCTTCCCCGGTCCGTTAGTCAAATCGCGGTCCGGCACCGACTCGCCGCGCCGATGGCGCATGAGCGGGATCCCCTCCACCGGTTCGAGCGCCCGTACGAGCACGGCGCTCGGCAGCCCTTCGCGGCGCGTGACCGCGTTGAAGCACCAGTGCACCCCGTAGATGAAGTAAACGTACGCGATGCCGGGCGGTCCGTACAACCACTTGGTGCGTTGCGTTAGGCCAGCGGCGGCGTGGCAGGCGCCGTCGTGCTCGCCCACGTACGCCTCCGTCTCGACGATGCGCCCGGCGGCGACGCCGTCGGGCGTGCGGCACCACAGGATCGCGCCCAACAACTCGCGGGCGACGAGCTCGGTGTCGCGGTCGTAGAACGACCGCGACAGCGGGCGCAGTCGCGTCGCGATACGAGAACGCCGCGCGGGACGCGCGGCGTTCTCGGTCATCCCTCGCCTCCGGCAGACGGCGGGGGCGCGGCCTTCTTCCGTGCACGTCCTCCGCCGCGCGGACGGCGCGGCTTGGACGGCGCGGCGATTTCAGCGACCGCGGCCGTTGCCTTACTGGTCCGGGCGCGTACGCCGGACTTTCCGCCGCGCCGTCCACGCGGGCGGCGCGGAGGCTTGTCGGTTTCGGTTTCGGCCGGCGCTTCCGGTTCTTCCGGTGCGAAGGCTTCGACCGCGGCTTCTGGTTCGGGCGTGGGTGCGGTGACACCGACGACACCGACGCTGAGCAGGTCGGGCGGCAGCTCGCCGGGGCGGCTGGCGCGCAGCCCGCGGTGTCGCATGCCGCGGCGGAGCGACGCCGCGTTGGCGGCGCTCCGTTGGGCCTGGCTCGCATCGCCGCCGGCATCGGGGGCGGCCGGCGACGCCGGCGCGGCGGAAGCCGCGCGGGCGGCGGCGGGCGCCACCTCGTAGTCGTCGCCGTGGCGGCGGAGGTCGATGCGTTCCGCATCGTGCGCGTCGCGCAGGATGCGGTGGAAGAACCGTTCGTTGAGCGACTCGCTGTCGCGGCCCAACAGCTCGCGGGCCGCGCGGCGGATGGCGGACGCGGGGACGGCCTCGGCGCCACTGGCGCCGGTGTGCTCGACGGCGCGCTGCACGAGATCGAGCGCTTCGTCTCGCGTTAGGCGCTCGCCCGTCATCTCGGGCGTGGGCGGCGCGACGACGGGCTCGGCCAGCGGGGGCGCGACATGGCCGGCGTGGGCGGCGGCGCCGGCACCCGCTGGGGCGCCGCGGTTGCGGTCGCGTCCGCGTCCGCGGCCGCGGCGACCCCGTCGCGCGGACTCCTCGGTGCCGTTCGTGCGCTCGCCTTCCGGTGTTCCGTTAGGCGTGGCCGCGCGCGGCGGCGATGCCGCCGCGGCCGCGGCGGCGCCGTCGGCGGTGACGTCCACCTCCATCTGGCCGTTCTCGAGCTTCGTCAGCTTGAGCAGCCCGCGTTGGGCCGCCTCGGTGACGAATCGCGAGAACTTCGCCATGCCGAGGTTCTTCTCGTCGAACGAATTGTCGATGTCCTGCATGACCTGCTTCAAGCGGTCGGCGCGCATCACATCGCCGTTCCGCTTCATGCGCGACACCGCGTCGACGACCAGCTCCCATGGATCGCGCGACACTTGCTCGTCTTCGCCGGTCTTCACGAGACCCGCGAGCGCGTTGTAGCTGTAGTACTCGTCGCAATTCATGACCAGCAAATCGCTCGACGACTCGCGAATGCCGACGCCGATCACGTACTTGCCGTATTCCTTGAGCTTGATCACCAGACTCGAGAAGTCCGAGTCGCCCGAGAGCAGAATGAACGTGCCGATCTCGGAGCGCGTGAACACGAGCTCCAGCGCGTCGATCGCGAGGCGAATGTCGGTCGCGTTTTTCTTCGACGAGCCGTACGCCGGCGCGTAAATGAGGTCGATCGATGCTTCGGTGAGCGGCACGATGTACTGCGGATAGCGCCGCCAGTCGGCGTACGCGCGCTGCACCGCGACCTTTCCCTTGATGATGTCCGACGAGAGCAGGTTGCGGAGCTCGTGGCCCAGGTCGGAGCGAATCCCCATCGTGACGTTGTCGAAATCGATGAGGAGCGCGGCATTGGGGGCATGCACGAACGGCGGCGCGCCGAATGATTGCGCCGCCATGGCTTGCGGACCCCGATGCAGTGGAGTGACCGGGAGACGGGACGGTCCCGATCGCATGTTGCGTGGGTTCATGTGCTTCCTATCGTGGCAGTGTATTCGAGCGACACCGTGCGCTCGAGCTCCCGCCGCTTCACCTTTCCGCTCCCGGTCATTGGGAAAGTGTCGAAGAAGCGGACGAGATCAGGGAGTTTGAAGTCGGCCATCGTATCGCGGGCGAAATCCTTCAATTCGTCGCCGGTGATGACCGCGCCTTCCACTGGCACGACGCACGCGCAGACCAGCTCGCCCATGACATCATGGGGGACACCGATCACGCAGACGTCGTCGACGGCCGGGTGGGCACGCAAGAGATCTTCGACTTCGCGCGGATAGATCTGATACCCACCGCGCACGATGGTCTCCTTGGTGCGACCCACAATCCGCAAATAGCCTTCCTCGTCGATGATGCCGAGATCACCAGTTAGGAAGAAGCCTTCCGGGGAGAACGACCGGGCGGTCTCCGCGGGCATGCGGGCGTAGCCTTGCATCACGTTCGGGCCCCGCACGGCGATTTCGCCGACTGCTTCGGGGCCGTGCAGCGCACCGGTGACGAAGTCCACCGCTTTGATCTCGACGCCAGGCAACGGCCGACCAACGGTCGTTAGGCGTTTGTCGTCGGAATCGTTGAAGCGGGTGATCGTCACCGTCGGCCCCGTCTCGGTGAGGCCGTATGCCACCTGCACATCGCACCACCGGCGAATGCGGCGCACGAGATCTTCGTGTACCGGCCCGCCGGCAACGACACCAGTGCGCAGATGCGGGAACGCGCCGGGATCGAATCCGGGCGAGCGCATGAGCAGGTGGTAGATCGTGGGCACCCCGTGCATCACGGTCACGCCCTCGTGCTTGAGCAGCTCGATCGCACGGTCGGCATCGAAGGTGTCTTGCAAGACAATCGTCGCGCCTGCGGCGAGCGTCCCGACGACGATGCTGAAGCCGAAGATCGTGAACAGGGGAACCGAGACGAGGACGCGATCGTCGGGATCCATCTCGAGTGCCTCACCGGTGCGCACTGCCGTTTCGACAATGGTCCGGTGCGACAATCGCACGCCTTTCGGTTTCCCCATCGTACCCGACGTGTACAACAACGCGAGGTCGGAATCATCGTCGACCTCCGGGTGCGGTGGGAGCGCGCGCCCTTCCCCACTCGACAGCAGATCCTCGAAGCGGAAGATCCGGTCGTCGTACCAGAGCTCCTCGTCACCAACGGTGACGAGATACAACAGGTCCGGCAGCTCGGCGATGATGTCCTCGAAGATCTGGAGGTAGTCGATGCCGCCGTGTCGTTCCGCCGCGAACACCGCCGACACTTCGGCGTGCCGGAGCTGATACTTGAGCTCGTGATAGCTGAGCCGAGCATTGAGCGGAACGACGGTGACGCCGAGCTTCGCGGCGGCGAGCAGGGTGATCACCCACTCGGGCCAGTTGGGCATGACGATCGCGATGCGATCGTCCGCTTCGATGCCCAGCTCGCCCAACGCAGCGGCGAGCGCGGCGGCCTTCGCATCCACCTGTCCGTAGGACCACGTGCGTCCGGCCGCGATCAACATGGCGCGATCGGGGTGTTCCTCAGCACGCGCTGCAAACGTGCGTGCGAGGGTCCACGAGGTCGACATCAGTCTGCGACTAAGGGGCGGATCACGATTGCGTTAATCTATAGCTAGTTACCCGACGCGGGTAGACGCTGGCTGCTGGCGGCGCCACATCCGTATCGTAGGTTTCGGCATCGAGCGATCGGACTTGGCCCGGTTAGTTTCCTCTCGATCAGACACCCCTCGGCGCGATCCCACGGCTCGAGAGGGGTACGGAGGATCGTGAGTCGCTTCACATTTCGCACGCGCGTTCTTCTGTACCTCGTGCTCTTCGCGGTCATCCCGTCCACCTTGTTGATGGTTGGCGGGGCGATCGCGGTGAGCCGCACGTTGCCGGTGTTGAGCGCCGGCAAGGCGTGGGACAACGTCGCCAACACGGGTCGTCGCGCCATCGAAGCGGCGCGACATGCGCCGCTCACGAGCGCCGAGCGCGCCGCCGTGGACGCGCACGAGCGCGAGCTGGCCGCGTCGCTCGTGCAAGCGCGGCGCGTCGGATACTTGTCGTCTCGCGTGGTCGTGCTCGTGCTCGTGACGGCGTCGATCGGATCGCTCCTGGTTGCGTTGCTGGCATCGCGCGTGGCAGGACACTTGAGCCGCCAGCTGAGCCGGCCGCTCCGCGAAATTGTCGAGTGGGCGGATCTCATTGCACGAGGCGAGCCGTTGCCGGCGGGTCCGCCGAGACGCGGTGCGCCGGAGTTCGAGGTGCTGAGGCAACGCATGCGCGCGATGGCAGTGGATCTCGAGGCAGCCCGCGAGCGTGATCGTGAGGCGAGCCGGTTGGAGGCATTCCGCGAAACGGCGCGTCGTGTGGCACACGAGCTCAAGAATCCGCTCACGCCCATACGATTGGCCGTGGCGCGGCTCAAGCGTGACGCCGATCCGCGTCTTGTCGACGTAGTGGATGTACTGGAGACGGAGTCGCGCCGGCTGGAAGAGATGGCGCGCGACTTCGCGCAGTTCGGGCGGCTTCCGGAGGGACCTCCCGCATCAGTGGACGTGGGCGAGCTGGCGCGATACGCAGCGCGTGCCATTGCGACGGATCGTGTGCCGGTTCACGTGTACGTGGGCGAGAGTGTTCCATTGGTGAGGGGACATTACGATGCGCTGGCGCGCGCGCTGTCGAACGTCTTGATGAACGCAGTGGACGCGTGCCGCGATGGCGGTGATGTCGAGGTGCACGTTGCGCGCGGACACCCCAACGGAGGTGGCGCGATGCGCGACGCGGTAGAGTTGCGCGTGCGGGACACGGGGTGCGGGATCGCGCCGGAACATCTCGCACGGATCTGGGATCCGTACGTGACGCACAAATCGGGAGGCACGGGGTTGGGGTTGGCGATCGCGCGGCAAACAGTGTTGGCGCACGGCGGAACCGTGGATGCGACGAGCCGTCCGGGTGCGGGCACGGAGATTCGCTTCGTGCTTCCTGTCAACGAGACGCCGGCGGTGCCGGCGCTGGAGGAAACGATCCGTGGCTGATATCCTCGTGCCGCTTTCGGGTATGCTCATGGTCGTGCTGATCGTCGTCGGTTTTCCGCTGGCCCGAGCGCACGCCAAGCGCATGGAGCGCGGAGTCGATCCCAAGATTCTGCCTAACGATCTGGTCGACCGGTTGACGCGGATGGAGCAGGCCATCGATTCGGTGGCGCTGGAGGTCGAGCGCATCTCGGAAGGGCAGCGATTCACCACGAGGTTGTTGTCCGAGCGGGCGCCGGAAAGCATCCGGGCGAACGCCGCGGGCGGCGCGCCGGCGAATCTGCCGTTGCGTGCGCCGGGCGGCGGCGACGCGCGGTAGCGCGCGGAGATGACGTCAAAGGGGGAGATCCTCATCATCGACGATGAGCCCAACTTGCGCCGGATGGTGTCGGCGCTGCTCATCGCCGAGGGCTACACCACACGCGATGCGAGCTCGGGCTCCGCGGGTGCGACACTGGCTTGGGAGCGTGAGCCCGACGCGGTTCTGCTCGATCTCATGATGCCCGGTGAGCTCGACGGGATGGCGACGCTCACGCGTCTGCGTGAGCAGCTCCCCGATGTGCCGGTGGTGATGATGAGCGGACGCGCCGGCCTCGCCGACGCGGTGCAGGCCACAAAGCTCGGCGCGTTCCACTTTCTCGAGAAACCGCTGACGCCCGAGAGTGTGTTGCTCACCCTCGGGTCGGCGCTCGAGCTGCGGCACGCGCGGCGCGAGGCGCGCTCGCTGCGCGAGGACCTTGGCCTAACGAGCGAAATGGTGGGCACGAGCCCGGCCATGGCGCGCGTGCGGGCGCTCATCGAACGCGTGGCGCCGTCGGATTCGCGCGTGCTCATCACGGGCGAATCGGGGACGGGGAAAGAGCTCGTCGCGGCGGCGATCCATCGATTGAGTCCGCGTCATGCACGGCCGTTCGTGCGCGTGAACAGCGCCGCGATTCCGCGCGATCTCATCGAGAGCGAGATGTTCGGGCACGAGCGCGGCGCATTCACCGGCGCGCACGAGCGGCGCATCGGACGATTCGAGCTGGCCGACTCCGGTACGTTGCTGCTCGACGAAGTGGGCGACCTGGGTCCGGAGGCGCAGGCCAAGCTGCTGCGCGCGATCGAAGCGCGCGAGATCGAGCGCGTGGGCGGCGCGAAACCGATTCCCGTGGATGTCCGCATCGTGGCCGCGACGAACCGGGACCTCGAACGCGCCTCGAAGGATGGAACGTTTCGCGAAGATCTCTACTTCCGGCTCAACGTGATTCCGCTCGCCTTACCGACGTTACGCGAGCGTCCGTCCGACATCACGCCGCTGGTGCTGCATTTCTCGGCGATCTACCGTGCACGCAGCGGACGTCCGGCGCCGAGGTGGGGCGAGGATGCGCTCGCCCTGCTGCAGCGGCATCGGTGGCCCGGCAACGTACGCGAGCTGGCGAACATCGTCGAGCGGCTCGCCATTTTTCACGCGGGCGCGGAGGTGCGCGCATCGGACGTGTCGGCGGTGCTGCCGGTAGAGGCACAGGCAGCGCCGTCGCCCGATGCGCCGCCCGATGCGACGCACCTGGACCGCCCGCTCAACGACGCGTTGGACGAATACGAACGGTTGCTCATCCAGCGCGCGCTGTCGGTGACTAACGGAAACGTGACCGACGCGGCGCGGCGGTTGCAGACCGACCGCCCGAACCTGTACCGGCGGATGCGTCGGTTAGGCGTAGACTGGGGCGGCCCATCATGACCATCGCTCGATGGCTGGCCGGCGCGTGCGTCCTGGCGTATGCGCTCGGCGGCGCGCGCTCCCACGCGCAAACGGCGGACACGGCGCAGCGCGTGGACACGTTGTCGTACGACGACGCGGCGGCGGTGGCCTTCCTCTACAATCAGCCGGCCGCGCTCCGCGCCACGAAAGCGACGACCATCGGGCAAGACCAGACCGTCGCGGGAAACGTCGCGGTGCTGGACGCGCCGCTGGTGATCGGCGGACACGTCACCGGTCGCGTGGTGGTGATCAACGGCGATGTGACACTGCTCCACGGCGCGCGCGTGGACAGCGAGCTCGTGGTCACGGGCGGGACGGTGGACGGCGCGGACAGCACCACGGTTGGCGGCACGATCAAAGTGTACGGACCGCGGCTCGCGTACCGCATGGAAGGCGATGCGGTGGTCGCCTTGCACGACGAGTCGCAGGGCATCGCGAGCTGGTTCCGGCAGTGGAAGCGACGGCACCTGCGCACGCACAACCGCGTGGTGCTACGGAGCGGGACGTACAACCGCGTCGAGGGACTGCCGGTCATCCTGGGCCCGACCATCCGGCAGAACTCGCCGCTCGGGCCATTCAGCATTCAGGCGTTAGGCATCTACCGGTCGGCCGACCACTTTGCGTGGAAGTCGGCCAACCTGGGATACGACGTGCAGGCGGAGATGCAGATCGGTTATGCGCGCGGCGTGGCGTTCGGCGCCGAAGCGCTGGACGAAGTCGCGCCGGTCGAGACGTGGCAGCTCCGGGACAGCGAGATCGGACTCGCGTCGTTCCTGCTCCGCCGCGACTACCGCGACTACTACAACCGTAAGGGCGCACGGGGATACGTCGCGCTCCGCGACGGCAACACCCTGTCGCTCACGTTAGGCATGGGGCAGGAGCGGTGGCAGCCGCGGGCGACGCGCGATCCGTGGACGCTGCTCCGCGGCGACGCCGCGTGGCGGCCCAACCCGGTGCTCGATGCCGGAACGTTCACGCTCGCCACGGCCGATGTGCGCTACGACACGCGGAACGACCGCGACAATCCGTGGACCGGCTGGCTCGTGACCGCGGAGCTCGAGCACGGCTTCAGCAATCACGTGGTGCTCGGACCGGCGTCGACCGTGGCGCGCCCGGCGTCGCCCGATGGCGAGCCGGTGCCCGTCGCGTACACGCGCGGCGTGCTGGACCTGCGCCGTTACAACCGCCTCTCGCCGGAATCGCAGCTCAACTTCCGGCTGTTCGCGGGCGGATGGTTAGGCGGCGATCCGCTGCCGCTCGAGCGGCGGTTCTCGTTAGGCGGACCGGGATCGCTGCCGGGCTACGATTTCCGGCAGCCGCTGGCCGGCGAAGAGGACGTCATGTCGTGCAGCGCGGGCCAGAACGTTCCCGGCACGCCGGCCCAGTGCGACCGCGTGCTGCTCGCGCAGGTGGAGTATCGGGGCGATCTGCATCTGCTGTTCGGCGGCGGTGCGCACAGCGGCAGCGGATGGAGTTGGACGTTCTACCATCCGCTGCAATGGGTGCTGTTCACCGACGCAGGCCGCGGATGGCTGTTGCATGGGCCGAACGGCGACGGCGGCGTCCTGAACGCGAGCGGCCTTCCGCTCAGCAGCTACAAAGCGGACGTCGGCCTGGGCCTCGACGCAGAGGTCCTCGGCGTGTTCGTCGCCAAGTCGGTGACCGACTGGAGGAATCCGGTCAACGTGGTGGTTCGCCTCCGGCACCGCTTCTGAGACGTGCGGCTCGCGTGGCTGACGGGCCTGCTGCTCTCGATCGCGGCGCCTCTCGCGGCGCAGCGCGACGCGCGCCTGGTGGTCGCGCTGCCTAACCCCGTCACCGCCGGGACGGTTCCGACCGTGAGCGCGCTGAAAGTGTTGGACGACCGGAGTCTGGGCGATCTCCTGCACAGCGGATTTCCGGCACGGCTCCACTACCGGCTCGAGCTGTGGTCGGCCGGCGGTCTCTTCGACAACCTGCAACGGCGCGCCGAGTGGGATGTGATCGTGCGATACAATCCGCTCGAGCGGCGCTACAGCGCGACGCGCATCGAGGGTGACCGGGT
>JANWIK010000001.1 GCA_025449955.1 Gemmatimonadaceae bacterium | reverse complement strand
TCTTCCGGGGCGATGCCGCTGCCGGTGTCCGTGACGTCGAGCAGGGCCATGCTCCCGCCGTCGGGCCGCGCGCGGAGCGTGAGCGTGCCGTTGCTCTCGCCGATCGCCTGCGCGCCGTTGCTGAGCAGGTTGAGCACCACTTGGCCTAACTGAATGCGGTCGACGTGGAAGCGCGGCCCGTCCGCCGGGACATCGACGTCGACGGTGATGCCGGGATGGATCGCGATGCGATTGAGCTGCTCGCTGAACAACTCGCGCGCCGTCACGACTTCGCGCTGCGGCGGTTTCACGCGCGCGGAATCGAGCAGGTCGCCGACGATGCGCTCGGCGAGGCCGATCTGTGTACGCAGGATACCCAAGTAATCCACCACGGTCGCCGGCGCGTTCTGCAACACCAGCCCAAGATAGTGCACTGCGTTGGTCATCACCCCGAGCGGATTGCGCAATTCGTGCCCAACGCCGCCCGCTAACTGGCCGAGAAACGCAAGTTTCTCGGTGCGCACCACTTCCTGTTGGGCCAAACTGAGCCTGTCTAACGCGCCGCGGAGCTCGGCCGTCCGCTCGGCCACTCGCTGCTCGAGCTGGCGGCGTCCATCGTCGATCTGTCCGGCCATCGAGTTGAACGCCACGGCGAGACGCCCCAACTCGTCGTCGCGCACCGCAACCACGCGGCGCGAATAGTCGCCGGTCGCGATCCCGTCCGATGCCGAGGTCAAGGCGCGCAACGGTCCCGTAAGGCGGCGGCTCACGATCCACGCGAGACTGGCCCCGACGATCAGGATGATCACGGCCGTGAGCACGAGACGGCCCAACAGCGAGCGCGCGGGCTCGAGCACCGTCGACATCGGCATGCCGACCCACACCACCCACGGCGTCGAATTCATCCGCACGACGGAGCCCAGTCGGCCGCCACCCACGGTATCACGAACGTTCGTTCGCTTGCTGCTCGGATTGAACCTGGGTCCTTCGACGCGGTGTGCGAGGTCCGTCCACATCGAACCATCGCCGTCGCCCAACAGAAAAATCGAGGACGGACCGATGAGATCCTCGATGGCCTTGGTCGATTGCCCGTTGTTGAGATTGGAATACTGCACCAGCGTGCCCAACGTATCGGACGGGCTGGCGTGAACGCGCGCCGCGACGGTCATCCAGATCGAGTCGCCCGACGCGCGGACCGGACTGATCTCGGCCTCGCGTCCAGCGGAGGGCGCGGTGAGGGCGTTCGCGGGCGCGAATGCGTTGGTGCCGAGGACGCGTTTGCCGCCGGCGTCACGGAGCTCGGCGCCGAGCGACTGCGGCTGGCGCGTGGACACTTTCTGTAACTCGGCCATGGCCGCAGCGCGGGTGCTGTCGGTCGGCTTCCGGAGAAATGCCGCGAATGCGGGCGCGCTCGCCGACCGTTGTGCGTCCGACAGCATGCGCTGCCCCGACGCATCGAGGAGCGTCGCCAGTTGTTGGGCGACGGCATCGGTGCGCGACTGCGCCGCGCGCACGCTGGCGTTTCGAACGGCGGCGTACGTCAGCGCCGCGAACACGCCCATCACGACGATGAGCAACGCACAGATGAGGAGAGGCAGCGTCCACTCGATCGACCGCCTCCAGGGAAGTGAGGCGGGTGGCGTTGCCACCGTGGGGCCGGTTATGGATTGCGGCATGATCCCCAATTGGCGGATGGTCGTGCGGTGGGATGGCCACGTGCGCAGCTCGCGGCCGCCACCATGAGACGATTCCAATCTTCGGCAGCGCTCCGCCCTGTTGGGCGTAGCGTTGGGCGCTCCGTTAGCCCGACATCGCTACCGTGCACGATACGCGCTGCCCAACGGAACGTTGCGCGACGTATCAGCCTGCTACACTGTGTCCGCGGCTAGTGCGGCGTCAAGTGGCAGTTGCGTAAATGCCGGGTGCGCTATCGCCGACGGTGCGGCGCGCGCTCATCCAGATGACGCCGGCCACCACTGCCGCCAGCGCGATCAGCTGCGCCATCGTCAGCACGCCGAAGAATCGATCGTCCTTCGCGCGCAAAAACTCGATGAGAAAGCGCTCGATGCCCGCGAGCACCATGTACACGCCGAACAACCATCCCTCGGCGTGCTTGTGGTCGCGGAGGCGCCACAAGATCAGAAACATGATGAAGCCGAGCGTGATCTCGAACAGTTGAGTGGGATAGACCGACAGCACGGTGGACGGCGTCGCGCCCGGCGGGATGGGCAAGTGGAACGTCGCCGCCATCTCGCCCGCCGTCGACGGCGGTGCGCCGTTCGGGAACATGACGGCGAATCGCGAATGCCACGGCCGGCCGTAGTCGTCACCGACTGCCCAACATCCCGTTCTGCCCAACGCATACGCCGCGGCGATGCCGATGCCGGCGACGTCGGCGATGCGTTGCACGCGGAGATGCTTCAGCTTGACGACCAGGAGCACGGCGAGGATGCCGCCCACGAGTCCGCCCCAAAACACGAAGCCGCCGCGGCTGATCAGATCGCGCGGATCACCGGTGAGGAAGAAATAGTAGATCTTGGCGCCGAGGAGACCGCCCACCACGGCAGCCAGGACCAGGTCGCTGATCGGCTCGGGATCGTGTCCGCGCCGCGCGAGCTCCCGTTGCGCGATCACCTGTGCGATCACGAACGCGAGCAACACCGCGATGCCGAACCCGGTGAACGAGAACCAGCCGAGCGAATACGCGAACGGGTGATGAACGATCATGTGACGACAAGTCCTGGTAGAGGCGCGGACGCGAACGCATCGAGGTCGAGCGGCGCCCAGTCCCCGCGTTCGGCGTGAAACACACCGGCGCGGGCGATCATCGCCGCGTTGTCGGTGGCGAGTCGCGGGCTAGGAGCATAGATCGCGGCGCCCCGCGGCGCCAGCCGCTCGCGCATCGCGCTCACGAGTGCGCCGTTGCACGCCACGCCGCCGCCGAGCACAACGCGTGTCCGACCGAACGCATCCACGGCCCGCGCGGTCTTCTCGACGAGCGTATCGGTGAGCGCGTCCTGAAACGCGCGCGCGATGTCGGCGCGATCTGCCTCACGGTCCGTGCTCGCGCGGACGGTCGTGAGGACGGCGGTCTTGAGACCGCTGAACGACATGTCGTAGTAATCGGGATCTCCGAGACGCTGATCGGATCGCAGCATGGGCCGCGTGAATCGAAACCGGTTGGGCGCGCTCCGCTGTCCGGCGGCGAGGCGCTCGATGTGCGGGCCGCCCGGATACGGGAGGCCGAGCAGCTTGGCCACCTTGTCGAACGCCTCGCCGGCTGCGTCGTCGCGCGTCGCGCCGAGGAGCCGGTAGCGTCCCCATGCCTCGACGTCCAACAACAACGTGTGCCCGCCCGACACGAGGAGCGCGGTGAACGGCGGTTGGGCGCCGGCGTGCTCGAGGGCGGTCGCGAACAGGTGTCCTTCCATGTGGTGTACACCCACCGTGCGAATGCGGTTCGCCCACGCGAGTGCCTTGCCGAAACTCAGGCCGACGAGGAGCGCACCGACGAGGCCAGGTGCGTACGTCACAGCGACCGCGTCCAGTGCCGACGCGGTGGTGCCGGCGTCGGCGAGCGCGCGCTCGACGACGGGGACGATGGCGGTAAGGTGGGCGCGCGACGCGATCTCGGGAACGACGCCGCCGAACACGCGGTGGGCGTCCTGCGACAAGATGACTAACGAGCGCAGCGCCACGTCGGAGCCCGACCCTTCGACCACGGCGGCGGACGTCTCGTCACACGACGTCTCGATGCCGAGCACGCGCATCACGGGGAGGGCGCGTGCCGGACGGCGTCGCGCGCGCCGAGGATGCGGATGCGCACCTGCGGCGGCGAGACGCGCATGCGAAGGCCGGCGGTGTCCACCGGCACGACGACGTCGGTGAGCGTGTCGTGCACGTCCACCTGCCGGCGCTCCGTGTACACGGCGGAGAGTTTGCGCACGGCCTCACGCGAGCCGCGCACCTCGACGCTGTCGGGGTCTACGTTAGGCAGGCCGATCACGTGGTACCCGCTGTCGGGCGTGAGCTCGATGGCCGAGCGAACCGGCACGCGACGCGACTCGGTGATGCGCACGCGGAGGCTCATGGCCGACGGCCGCACGTCGCGCACGCGCGCGTCCACGTTGCTCGGCAAGTCGACGTCGCCGGGCCGCAGGGACAGCGTGAGGCGGGCGGCCGTGTCCGCATCGATCACGCGCCGCAGCACGGGCAGCGTGGTATAAAGCTTGAGCAGGTCGCGTCCGCGCCCAACGACGAGCGCCTGCACCGGCGGCACGCTGTCGACCAGCGTGACGCTCGAGTCGTGCACCAGCGCCACGCGTACGTCGACCCATTCTTCGGTGGGCTCCTCGGCGCTCACGGCGAGCCAGAGCACGAGCGCAAAAAACAGCGCCGCGAGCTTGAGCGGGAATCGCGCCGTGACCATGGCCGCCAGCCGATGCTCGAGCGTGCGGGCCCGCGCGCCTAACTGAAGCCGGTCGGGGGGCGGCCCGGATGCGGGCGACGTGGGCGGCGCCATTCAGCGCGCCGGCTCGGAGAGGAGCTGGGACACCAACGCGCGGGTGGCCTCGGTGTTCCAGAGCGTCGCGCCGATGATCTTCTTGCGGATCACGCCATCGCGGCCGATGACGAACGTTTCGGGCACACCTGTGGTCTGGTACGTCTCGGCGATCGTGCCGTCCGGATCGTGCAGCACCTGAAACGTGAGACCGTAGTGCTTCACGAAATCGCGAATGGCCTGTGCTTTCCCCGGGACGTCGATGCTCACGGCAACGATGTGCAGCCCGCGGCCGGCCATCTTCTGCTGGAGGTCCTCGATGCTCGGCATCTCGACGCGACAGGGCACGCAGTAGGTCGCCCAGATGTTGAGCAAGACCACCTGGCCGCGATACTGGTCTAACGAGACGGTGCGCGCAGTCGAGTCGAGCGTCACGGCGTGGAAGTCCGGCGCCTTGGCGCCCGCGACCACCGCGCCTTCGCCGAAGAGATGCGTGGCGCCGAACAGCGCGACGGCGATGACGGCGAGAATACCGCCGACCAGACCCCATTGTTGCCGAACGGTCATACGTGCTCCCGGCAGCGCTCTCTGAGCGCCGCGATTTCCGCCGCCGGGTCGGCCGCGGCGAACACGGCGTGGCCGGCGACGAACGTATCCGCACCCGCGCGCCACACGTCGCGCACGGTGTCGCGGCTGATACCGCCGTCGACCTCGAGTACGGCGCCGCTCGACGACGCGTCCAACAGCGCGCGAGCGCGACGCACTTTGCCGACGCTCGACGGAATGAACGACTGTCCGCCGTACCCTGGATTTACCGTCATCACGAGCAGGAGGTCCAGATCCGCGGCCGATTCGCGGACTGTTTCGAGCGACGTGGCTGGATTGACGGCGGCCCCGGCGAGGCAGCCGAGCTCTTTGATCCGGTTGATCTGGCGGTTCAAGTGCGGGGCGGCCTCGACGTGGAGCGTGAGCGAGCTCGCGCCGGCGGCGGCGAAGTCCTCGAAGTAGCGCTCGGGCTCGACGACCATGAGGTGGACATCGAGCGGCAGATCGGTGATGCGCCGCACCGTCTCGATGACCTTGGCGCCGTACGTGAGGTTGGGCACGAACCGCCCGTCCATGACGTCGATGTGAATCCAGTCCGCGCCGCCCTGTGCGACGCGCTCGATCTCATCGGCCAGGTGCGCGAAGTCGGCGGACAGAATGGACGGCGCGATGCGGACGCTCATGGACGGCCGGCGAGGGTGATGTCGATGCGGGCGCCGGCGTGGGCGGGCGAGCCCGCGGACGGCGTTTGCGAGATCACTGCGTTAGGCGGAAGGTTGCTGGTGCTGTCGTACGACACGGTGCCCACCACGAAGCCGAGCTGGGTGAGCAGGGCGCGGGCGGCGTTGACGTCCTGACCCGTGATGTCGGGGATGCTCACGGCCGCCGGTCCGGCGCTCACCGTGAAGCCGACCGGCGATGGAACCGGCACGCGCGCGCCCGCCGCCGGCGTGGTGGACAGCACCTGGCCTAACGGAGCGTCGTTGTCGGCCTGCGACACCACACCCACCTCGAGGCCGGCGTTCTCGAGCGTCTGCTGTGCTTGCTGGCGCGTGAGGCCCACGAGCCGCGGGACCTCGATCAACCGCTGGCCGCGGCTCACGTCGAGCACCACCGTGAATCCGGCGGGCTGCTTTCCTCCCGGCAGCGGATTCTGCGCCAGCACCGCGCCCGACGGCGCCGTGTTGTCGTAGCGCTGCTCGCCGCGCGCCGCCTTGAGCCCGGCCTTGGCGAGCATCGCCGTCGCGTCGGCGTACGGAATGCCGGTTACGTTAGGCACGGCGACATCGGTGGCGGTGAGCGTGGCCGGGAACACGAACAGCGCGACGATCACGTATGCGAGCAGGAATCCGATCGTGCCGACGACGAGAAACGGCAGCGGGCGCCGCGCCGCGCCGCGCCAGCTCATCCGCCCACCCGCCTGAGCCGCGCCGCGAACGCGCCGTCCACGCCATGCTTGTGCGGCAGCACGCGCAGGCGTCCCGCGTCGAGCACCGATGCCGGCACCACGCCATCGGCCGGCGGTTCGAGTTGCCACTCGGGGTTCTCGGCCAGGAAGCGCTCGATCTGCGCGTCGTTTTCTTCGGGCTCGAGCGAGCACGTGCTGTAGATGAGGTATCCACCGGGACGTACCGCGCCCGCCGCCGCGCTCAGAATGCTGCGCTGCATCGCCGCCATCACCGCCAGGTCGGACACCTTGAGGCGCCACCGGGCGTCGGGATGCCGGCGGAACGTACCGGTGCCTGTGCACGGCGCGTCGACGAGCACCGCGTCCATCGAGCCGACCGCTGGATGGCGCGCGTCACCGACCACCGGAATCACCGACCGCGCCTCGAGACGATGGAGATTCGCGAGCAGCCGCTGCATGCGCGCTTCGGAGCGGTCCACCGCGAACACCTGGCGGGCGTCGCGCGACAATTCGAGCGCCTTGCCACCGGGTGACGCGCACAGGTCGGCGACGACGCTGCCGGGCGGCACGTTCGCGTAGCGCACGACGAGCGTCGACGCCGGGTCTTGCACGAAGAACAACCCTTTGCGGAACGCGCCTAACTCGACCATCGAGACGCTGCTCGCGAGCTGGATGCTGTCGGACACGAGCGGTGCATCCTCGATGCGCACTCCCGCCGACTCGAGCGTCGCCTCGAGCTGCTCGCGCACGATCCCGAACGGGCGGAGCACCGTGGGCGGCTCGGTGTTGTTGGCTTCGAGCAGGTGCTCGGTCTCGCGCGCACCCCATCGCGCCACCCAGCGCGCGACGAGCCACCGCGGATGCGAGTGTCTGAGCGCGAGCGCATCGACGGGGTCGAGCAGATGCGGCAGCGTGAGCGCATCGCGTTCGCGCTCGAGACGGCGGAGCACGGCGTTCGCGAGCCGGCTCGCGCCCATGCCGTGGCGTTGCTTCGCCAGCTCGACGGTCTGCGCGATTGCCGCGTACGGCGGCACGCTGCCCATGTACAACAACTGATCGACGCCTAACCGAAGGAGATCGATGAGGTCCGGGTCGAGGCGCGCGAGACCGCCGCGCACGCGCGCGTCGAGGTGCGCGTCGATGATCGAACGCCGGCGCAGCATGCCGTACACGAGCTCCTGCGTCCACCGCCGGTCGCGCGCGTCGAGTCGCGGCGCGCGGCGCTCGAACGCCGGGTCGAGCAGCTCGCCCTGGCGCAGATCGGCGCACACGTCGGCCGCGACGCGACGCGATTCGGTCACGCCGCCGCTGACTTCGTGCAGCACGTGGGTGCCCTGCGCGCGCGAATCGCTCACTCCAGCAGCCCCTCCGTGGGAGACGACGGCACTGCTACCTCACGACGCGGCATGCGGCCCGCGAGATACGCGAGACGTCCCGCCTCGACGGCTGAACGCATCGCGGTCGCCATGCGCACCGGATCGGCGGCGGCGGCCAACGCCGTGTTCATGAGGATGCCGTCCACACCCTGTTCCATGGTGAGGCACGCATCGGACGCCGTCCCAACGCCGGCGTCGACGATCACCGGCACCGACAAGCGATGCTTGATCGTGCGAATGGAAAACTCGTTGAGCAAACCGAGCCCCGAGCCAATGGGCGATGCGAGCGGCATCACCGCGACGGCGCCGGCATCCTCGAGACGCAACGCCGTGACGAGGTCGTCGTTGGAATACGCCATCACCTTGAACCCTTCGGCGGCCAGCGTGCGCGTTGCGTCGAGCAGGCCGGCGGTGTCGGGTAGCAACGTTTCCGCGTCGCCGATCACCTCGAGCTTCACCCATTCATTGAATCCGGCCGCGCGCGCGAGCCGCGCGTAGCGCACGGCATCATCGGCGTTGTAGCAGCCGGCCGTGTTCGCCAACAAGAAGAAACGCTGCGGGTCGAGGTGGTACAGTATTCCCTCGTCGCGCGTGCGGTCCAGGTTCACGCGTCGCACCGCGACGGTCACGACTTCGGCGCCGCTGGCATCGATCGCGCGCACCATGGCGTCGTTCGACGCGTACTTCCCCGTTCCCACCAAGAGACGCGAGCGGAATTCGCGTCCAGCGATGGTGAACGGCGTATCGAGCGCAGCGTCGGGATGCGCGGGGCTGAGCACGGTGGTCACGTCACCCTCCTCCAACGAAATGCACGATCTCGATCGTGTCGCCTGTGGCGAGGCGGAGGGCATCGTACTGCGCACGGTCCCGCAAGATGGCGCGATTGTGTTCCACGACGACGAGCTGGGGGTCGAGCGCGAGCGTACGCAGGAGGTCACCCATCGTGGAGCCGGCGCGGATGGAGCGCGCCTCGCCGTTCACCACGGGTGTAATGGTCGCGCTACTGACCGTGATGTCGCTCATAGCGGGAAAGATAGTCGGCGGCGGCGCGTTCGGCATCGCTCGTGCCCCAGATCCCGCTGATAGCAGCCACGCCGTGCGCACCGGCGTCGAGGAGCGACCGAACGTGGCGCGGCTTGATGCCGCCGATCGCAATGACGGGTACGGTTACCGCGGCGGCGGTCTCGCGCACCAGATCGACTCCGCGAGGCGGCTCGCCGGGGTGTGTCGGTGTGTCGTACACGTGGCCGGCGACCACCCAATCGGCGCCCTCGTTGGCCGCGGTGGCGGCGTCGCCGGGTGTGTGCGCGCTCGCACCCAAGGGCATGAACCCGGCCATGCGGCGCGCATCGGCCAACGAGAGCGAGCGCGTGGTGAGCTGCGCGGCCGACGCGCCCGCGGCGCACGCGACGTCGACGCGATCGTTGACCACCACCCAGGCGCCGGTGCGCTCGCGCACCGCGCCTAACGCAACGGCGAGCTCGTACAGTCGCGCGGCGGGCACGATGCGCGCACGCAGGTGCACGGCACCCTTGGGACCCAGCGCTTCCATCACCCGCCGCGCGCGCACGACGAAATCGGGGCGGGCCAACACACCGTCGCTGGTCACGGCGTGGACGAGCGGGATCACAGGGCTCGGCGCCGCGTTAGTCCAACCGGTCGCCTGCCGACACCCCGCGCCCGGCCGCCCACTCGCCGCTCGTCATCCGGCGGCGCCCGGCCGGTTGGACGAAGGCGATCGACACCGCGCCGTCGCCGCACGCCACCAGCATCCCCTGGTCGTCCACCGCCAACACGTCGCCGGGGCGGTGGTCGTGATGGCCGGCGTCGTCGGTCTCGCGCGCGCCGAACAACTTGACCTCGACGTCGCGGAGCATCGCGTAGGCACCCGGCTTGGGATCGTACGCGCGAATGAGACGCGCCACGACGCCGCATCCGTCCTGCCACGGGATCCGCGCCATCGCGCGATCGATCTTGCTCGCGCGCGTGGCGGCCGCGTGATCCTGCGGCCGCTCGCTCGATTGCTCGACGGCGAGCAACGTGAGCGCTTCGACTAACGCCAGGGCGCCGAGCTCCGACAACCGCAGCTCCAGCTCGCCGAAGGTCTCGTCGGCGGCGATGGGGGTGCGCGCCTGGAGCAGAATCGGGCCCGCGTCGAGCTCGGACACCATCCGCATGATCGTGACGCCCGTCTCGATGAACCCGTCGCGAATCGCGGCCTGGATGGGCGCGGCCCCGCGCAACTTGGGCAACAGCGACGCGTGCACGTTGACCGTGCCTAACGGAGGCAATTCGATGATCGTGCGCGACAGGATGTGCCCGTAGGACACGACCACCGACACGTCGGGCTCGTACGCCGCGAGCTCGGCCAGGAACACGTCGCCGCGCGGCTTCTCGGGCTGCAGCACCGGAATGCCGTCGGCGAGCGCGGCTTCCTTTACCGGCGACGCGACGAGCGTCGATCGCGACCGCCCCTGCGCGCGGTCCGGTTGCGTCACGACCGCGACGACCTCGAATCCCTCGCCGAGCAGCGCCCGCAGAGAGGGGACCGCAAACGTGGACGTCCCCCAGAAGAGGACGCGCACGTCAGAGCTCCTCGTCCCGCCGATGACTGCCCGCGGCTTCCTGCGGTGTCAGCTTCCGGATGTGCGAGCGATCGCCGTCCTTCTGCCGCGCCTTCTCCCATTTCGCGAGCGCCGCGCGACGCTTCACGAGACTCAAGTAGTCGATGAACAATCGCCCATGCAGGTGGTCGATCTCGTGTTGCAGACACCGCGCGAGCAGATCGTTCGCGTCCACCTCGAAAGACTTGCCGGTGCGATCCTGCGCGCGCACGATCACGCGCATCGCGCGCTCCACGTCGCCGTATATGTCGGGAATCGACAAGCAGCCTTCTTCGCCCTTCTGCTTGCCTTCGGTTAGGACGATGTCGGGATTGATCACGACGAACGGATTCTCGTCGACATCGATGACCGACAATTGCTCCGAGCGGCCCACCTGGGGCGCCGCGAGTCCAATGCCCTTGGCTGCATACATGGTCTCGAACATGTCGTCGATGAGCCGCTGCAGGTCGGGCGTGATCTCCGTGACTGGAACCGTCTCGTGGCGCAGAATCGGCGCGCCGAGGACGTAGATGTCGAGCACGCTCACGACGTGCTGCCCCCGCTGCTCGTGCTGTCCGTGACCTTTGCCCCAACGCGCGCAATGCGTCCGCGCTCGACAATGAAGCGCGACTCGGCCGACTTGATCGTGATGCGGTCATCCATGGAAGGAGCGGCAACGCCATCCTTGACCGTCCCCTTGATGAAAATCACCTCGCCAACGATGCCGCCGGCGGTAACGACTTCGTCGCCCTTTTTTATGTTGCGCAAGGATTCTTCTTGTGATTTGCGCTGCTTGCTCTGCGGTCGAAGGATGAGAAAATAGAACGCAACCACCAGCGCTCCGATCTCGATCGCGAACGTGAGACCGAATCCGTTGCCGATCGATGGCGCGGCCGACTGCGCCAAGGCGGCGGTGATGAGCCAGGAATGTGCGATCATGGTTTCGTGGTAGATCCGGAGTGGTATCGGCTGAGCCATTCGCGGCTCCAACCGTCGAACGCTCCCTCGGCGATCGCGAGCTGCGCCGCACCCATGAGGGAGACCAGGAAATGTACATTGTGCAGGGACAGAAGGCGCAGGCCGAGTACCTCGTCGGCGGCGAAGAGGTGGCGAATGTAGGCGCGGCTGAACCGCCGGCACGTCGAGCACATACAGTCGGGGTCGAGCGGTCGTGGATCCAAGCGCCAGCGTGCGTTGCGCACGTTCACGCGGCCATCGTTGGTGAACGCGGTGCCCGTTCGCCCCATGCGTGTGGGTGCCACGCAATCGAACAGGTCGACGCCGCGCCGCACGCCTTCCACGAGATCGTCGGGGAAACCGACGCCCATGAGGTAGCGCGGCCGATCGCGGGGGAGGGCGTCGTTGGTGACGTCGAGAATCGCGTACGTGTCGGTTTTGCTTTCACCCACCGACAATCCGCCTACGGCGTAGCCGGTCCAACTCCCCATGTCTTGAATCGCCTTCGCCGCTTCGCGTCGGAGCGACGGATGGATGCCGCCCTGCACGATGGGGAACAACGTCTGCGGAGTCGCATCGCTCGCAGTGGAGGCACGGTGCGATTCCCACGCCGATCGGCAGCGCGCGAGCCAGCGCACGCTGCGTTCGCTCGCGTCGCGCGCGTCGGAGAGCTCGGCTTGGCCGGGGATGACGTGATCGAGCTGCATCACGACGTCGGCGCCCAGGTCGCGTTGGATCTCGATGACGCGCTCGGGGGTGAAGAATCGGGTGGAGCCGTCGATGTGACTCCGGAACTCGACGCCGTCTTCGGTGACGCGGCGCATCCCCTCGAGCGAGAAGACCTGGAACCCGCCCGAGTCGGTGAGGATGGGACCGTCCCACTGCATGAAGCGGTGGAGTCCGCCTAACGCACGGACGACGTCCTCGCCCGGGCGCAGGTGCAGGTGGTACGTGTTGGCCAGGATCATCGCCGCGCCCACGGCGCGGAGCTCGGCCGGGTCGAGCGTTTTCACGGTGGCGAGGGTGCCGACGGCCATGAAGGCCGGGGTCGGGACGTCGCCGTGCGGCGTAGTGAAGGTGCCCGCGCGCGCCGCGCCGGCGGTCGCGTGCACGGAAAACTCGAATCCCGGCACGTCGGATGCGCCGGTCCGGCGCGCGGCTGGTGCGCCGGTCATTGCGTTAGACGGAGTCGATCTGGACGCGCACGTCGGCGGCCGTGGGCGCGCACTCGTACAGCACCGTTAGGCTTCGCGGCGCGGGGTAGGACGCCAGGACCGTGGGGTCGGGAGCGAGCGTCAGGCGCGCCGCCAGGCCGCCGGCGAGATC